>JBEBRC010000039.1:0-18408 GCA_040395055.1 Steroidobacter denitrificans | reverse complement strand
TGAATCAAAGACAACGATCGAGACAACAATCGGAGAGTAGACGTGGGGCGTAAATACTTTGGCACCGATGGGGTGCGAGGCCGCGTGGGGCAGCATCCACTGACGGTCGAGTTCGCCTTGAAACTGGCAAGTGCCGCCGCGCGGGTGCTGGCGCCGCAGGGCGGCACCGTATTGGTTGGCAAGGACACGCGGCTGTCGGGCTACATGTTCGAATCGGCGCTGGAGGCGGGGTTCGTCGCCTCGGGGGTGAATGTGATGCTGATCGGCCCCTTGCCGACCCCGGGCATTGCCTACATGACCCGGCGTTTCGAGTGCGATTTCGGCGTCGTCATCAGTGCATCGCACAATCTGTACGAGGACAACGGCATCAAGTTCTTCGATGCCAGCGGCGGCAAGCTGTCGGATGAGATCGAGGCGCGCATCGAGCAGTATCTGGATGAGCCGCCCGTGACGCGAGAGTCCGGCGAACTTGGCCGTGCGATGCGCGTCGACAAGTCGCGAGTGCATTACCAGGATTTTTGCATGTCGACCGTGCCGGGCCTGGACCTGAGCGGTTTCAAGATCGTGATCGACTGCGCCAATGGCGCCGGGTACAAGGTCGGGCCGCGCATTCTTGCGGACCTGGGAGCCGAGATCGTACCGATCGGCTGCTCGCCCAATGGGCGCAACATCAACTTGAACTGCGGCTCGACCTCGCCACAGCTGTTGCAGCTGACTGTCCCGGGGGTGCAGGCGCAGGCCGGCATCGCATTGGATGGGGACGGCGACCGGCTGGTGATGGTCGATCACCTGGGGCGGGAGGTGAATGGCGACCAGTTGCTGTACGTCATTGCGCGCGATGCGCACCAGCGCAAGGCCTTGACCGGGCCGGTGGTGGGGACGGTGATGAGCAATCTGGGACTGGAGCATGCCTTGCAGAAGGAAGGCATCGAATTCCTGCGCGCCAAAGTCGGGGATCGCTACGTCCTGGAATTGCTGAAGGAAACCGGCGGCAGGCTGGGAGGCGAGAGCTCCGGCCATCTGTTGTGCCTGGATCACACCACGACTGGGGATGCCTTGATTGCCGCCTTGCAGGTGCTGGCGCTCATGAAGCGCACCGGCTGCAGCCTGGCGGAGCTGGCGGCGCCGATGTCGAAATACCCTCATGTACTGGAAAACGTGCGGGTCAACGGCAAAATCGATCTGGATGAGTCACCTCAGATCCAGGAAGCCATCGCACGCGCTCGGCTGCAGCTTGGCGACTCGGGACGTATCGTATTGCGCCCCTCGGGCACCGAACCCGTCATTCGAGTGATGGTCGAGGGCAGGGACGAGCGGCGGGTGAGGGAGATTGCGGCGGAGCTTGCAGTCCTGGTCGCGGCCGCGCCGCCGGCTGCCTGAGCCGGCCGCGGGTTTGCTTTCGAAACGCCTGGCCGCTAAGCTTCCGCGCCCTTCGGGACGGGGGGTGCGCGGACTGTCCCGCCCACGGCGAGCGGTCGGACCGTTGCGGGCCGATTCCTGGTATGTTTAGCCAGGGTATCGAGGCGTGAGTTTTCGATCGATCTGATCCTGGGCGCCCGCGTTCGTCAGGTCCATCGACAGTCTCGATGGCGAATCCGACGTCCTGACTTTGCCGTTTTAGCCGACTGAGGTATAGCGATGCGCCGGCCATTCATTGCCGGAAACTGGAAGATGCACGGGTCGCGCGCGGAAAACGCCGAGCTGATCGAAGGCCTGTTGCTCGGACTGCCCGCGCAAGTTTCCGTTGACGTTGTCGTATGTCCCCCGTTCGTCTACTTGTGGGAGGCGGCGAGATTGCTGAAGTCATCCAGCATCGCGCTCGGCGCCCAGTCGACGTGTGCGGAGGCTGTCGGCGCATTTACCGGCGAGGTGTCGGCCGGCATGCTGAAGGATGTCGGTTGTCGTTATGTCATCGTCGGACATTCGGAGCGGCGCGCCCTGTACAAGGAAGACGATGCGCTGGTCGCGCGCAAGTTCCTGGCGACGCAGGCCCAGGGACTGACCCCGATCCTGTGCGTGGGCGAGACGCTCGAGGAGCGCGAGCAGGGTAGAATGAAGCAGGTGGTCTCACGCCAGGTGGCGGCGGTACTCGATCTGGCGGGCGTGGATGCGATGCGTCGTGCCGTCATTGCCTACGAGCCTGTGTGGGCGATCGGTACCGGCAAGAACGCGACGCCGCAACAGGCTCAGGAAGTGCACGCACAGATTCGCGCGGAAGTCGCGCAGCGAGATGCTAAGATCGCCGCCGCCGTGCGGGTGCTGTACGGCGGCAGTGTCAAGGCGGCCAATGCACGCGAGATCTTCTCGATGCCGGACGTCGATGGCGGATTGATTGGCGGGGCGTCGCTGAAAGCGGATGAATTCTTGAAAATCTGTGCGGCCGCGCCGGTCCGTTGAGCATGCACATCGAATTCCCGAGGACGGGATGTCCGACTTCCAGGACAGATTCCAAGGACAGATTGGGACCATCGCCGGAATAGATTTATATGAACTGGTTACATACGGCAACGACTGTTTTTCACGTGCTGGTCGCCACGGCGATCGTGGCGCTGGTGCTGCTTCAGCGAGGCAAGGGTGCGGACGCCGGCGCCGGGTTCGGCGCGGGCGCCTCCGGCACGGTCTTCGGCGCCCGCGGCTCAGGCTCCTTCATGTCGCGCATGACCGCGGTGCTGGCGGCGGTGTTCATCGCCACCAGCCTGGGGCTGGCCTACATGGGCGGGAATCAGCCGGATGCGCCGCAGAGCGTGATCGAACGGGTGCAATTGCCGGGTTCGCAGACGAATGATGCGGGCCAGCTGTTCGATGCTCCGCCGTCATTGGGTGATGAGCCGGCAGCTCCGGCCGCGGCAGAAGAGCAGGGCAGCGAGGGCGATACGTCGCGGGAGTGATCGCTGAGGCGTCGTCGAGGCGTCGTGATCGAATGCGGATGTGGTGGAACTGGTAGACACGCTACCTTGAGGTGGTAGTGGAGCAATCCGTGGAGGTTCGAGTCCTCTCATCCGCACCAAGTCTTCAGCCTTGACCCCTTGCGGCCGCGCTGCTCGCGAAAGCAGCGCGTGCGCCCCAGGCCCTGGCCGATGTGGCGATTGCGCGACGAATGTTGCCCGCGGCCTGGCGGGTGGGAGGCTTTCGCAGCCGGTCATGCCCCCAGTGTCATCGAATCTTCTTCAGGATGCTTACCTTACGGCAACCTCCTGATACAATGCGCCCCCGCCGCCGGACCCGGCGACGTGAAGTCATACTGATGCTACAGAACTACGTACCCATCCTCATCTTTCTGGGCGTGGCCGGAGCACTTGGAACCGTGCTCATCGGTCTGGGCTTTCTTTTCGGCCCGCACCGCCCGGACGAAGAGAAGCTGTCCGCCTATGAATGCGGCTTCGAAGCGTTTTCGGACTCGCGCATGAAGTTCGACGTGCGCTATTACCTGGTGGCGATTCTTTTCATCGTATTCGACCTGGAAATCGCCTTCTTGTTTCCGTGGGCCGTTTCCCTGGGTACCACCGGTATGGTGGGCATGGCGGCGATGGGTCTGTTCCTGCTGATCCTGGTGGTCGGCTTCGTCTACGAGTGGAAGAAGGGAGCGCTGGAATGGGATTGACGGCGCCTACGGCGGAAACGCACGACGCGGTGGTTGCGCAGCGTGGCTTCATGACCACCACGCTGGATAGCGTGGTGAACTGGGCGCGTACCGGATCGATGTGGCCGATGACCTTCGGCCTGGCCTGCTGTGCGGTGGAGATGATGCATGCCGGCGCGGCGCGCTACGATCTGGATCGGTTCGGCGTCGTCTTTCGTCCCAGCCCGCGCCAGTCCGACGTCATGATCGTCGCCGGCACGCTGGTGAACAAGATGGCGCCGGCACTGCGCAAGGTCTACGACCAGATGCCCGAGCCGCGCTGGGTCATCTCGATGGGATCGTGCGCCAACGGCGGCGGCTACTACCACTATTCCTATGCGGTCGTTCGCGGCTGCGATCGCATCGTGCCCGTGGATGTCTACGTGCCCGGCTGCCCACCCACTGCTGAAGCGTTGCTCTACGGCATTCTGCAATTGCAGAACAAGATTCGCCGTACCAGCACGATCGCCCGGTAATATTTTCCGATGACTGAACGCACCGAGACACTGGCCTCGAGAGTGAGCGCGCGCTTCGCGCAACAGCTCGTGGCGCTGCCCGCGCTGCCTGGGGACGTCGCCTATGAAGTGGACGCCTCGCAGCTGCTGCATGTCTGCCGCGAGTTGCGCGACGACGCCGAATTCGGATTCGAACAGCTGATCGATCTGGCGGGAGTCGACTATCTCGACTACGGGCGTGACGAGTGGAATACCTTGGCCTCGACCGAGACCGGGTTCAGTCGCGGCGTGAACCGCATCCAGGATAACGTAATCGGAGACGGCGAGCCGGATGCGCCGCGTTTCGCCGTTACCTACCAGTTGCTCTCCGTCGCCAACAACTGGCGGCTGCGCCTGCGCAGCTTCGCCACCGGGGGCGAGCCGCCGGTGATCGATTCGGTGGTGCCCATTTGGGCATCAGCCAACTGGTTCGAGCGCGAGGCGTTCGACCTGTACGGCATTTTGTTCAAGGGACATCCGGACCTGCGGCGCATCCTCACGGACTATGGTTTCATCGGCCATCCCTTCCGCAAGGATTTCCCCCTGATCGGCAATGTCGAGGTCAAGTACGACGTCGCCAAGGGACGTGTCGTATATCAACCGGTGAGTATCGAGCCGCGCATACTCGTGCCGCGGGTGATCCGCGAGGACAATCGATACGAGGCGGCGCTGAAGGATGCGCCGGCTGGTGCCAGGAGTGGGGCCGAGCATGGCTGAGATCCGCAATTTCACGTTGAACTTCGGCCCGCAGCACCCGGCCGCGCATGGCGTGCTGCGCCTGGTGCTGGAAATGGAAGGCGAGGTCATCCAGAAAGCCGATCCGCACGTCGGCTTGCTGCATCGGGGGACCGAGAAGCTCGCCGAGTCCAAGCCTTTCAACCAGTCGATCGGCTACATGGATCGATTGGACTACGTGTCGATGATGTGCAACGAGCACGCCTATGTGCTCGCGATCGAGAAACTGCTGGGTATCGCCCCGCCGCTGCGGGCGCAGTACATCCGGGTCATGTTCGATGAGGTCACGCGCGTCCTGAACCATCTCATGTGGCTGGGTGCGCACGGGCTCGATATTGGCGCGATGACGGTGTTCCTGTACTGCTTCCGGGAACGCGAGGACCTGATGGATTGCTACGAGGCGGTCTCCGGCACGCGTATGCACGCCACCTATTATCGTCCAGGCGGCGTCTATCGCGATCTGCCGGACTCGATGCCCAAGTACCAGGCCTCGAAGTGGCGTTCGCAGAAGGATGTGGATGCGCTGAACGAGCGCCGCAACGGCAGCCTGCTGGATTTCATCAAGGATTTCACCGATCGCTTCCCGGCCGCCATCGAGGAATACGAGGCGCTGCTGACGGATAATCGCATCTGGAAACAGCGCACGGTGAACATCGGCGTCGTGTCGCCGGAGCGTGCTCTGCAGCTGGGGTTCACCGGTGCGATGCTGCGCGGCTCGGGCATCGAGTGGGACCTGCGCAAGAAGCAGCCTTATGAGGTTTATGACCGAATGGACTTCGATATCCCGGTCGGCATCAACGGCGATTGCTACGATCGCTATCTGGTGCGCATCGAGGAGATGCGGCAGTCCAATCGCATCATTCGCCAATGCGTGGAGTGGCTGAAGGTAAATCCTGGTCCGGTCATGACCTCCGATCACAAGATCTCGGCGCCGAGCCGCGAAGAAATGAAGGGCGACATGGAGTCCTTGATCCATCACTTCAAGCTGTTCACGGAAGGATATTGCGTGCCCGCCGGGGAAACCTATGCCGCGGTGGAAGCGCCCAAGGGCGAGTTCGGCATCTACCTGGTGTCCGATGGCGCCAACAAACCCTATCGCCTCAAGTGCCGCGCACCGGGATTTGCACATCTGGCTTCCCTGGAGGAGATGGTCAAAGGCCATATGCTCGCGGACGTGGTGGCGGTAATCGGCACGCAGGACATCGTTTTCGGGGAAGTTGACCGGTGAGCGACATCACGAGCAGTGAAACCAGCAGTGACACGGGCCGCGGCGAGCTGAGCGAGCACGTGCGCCACGAGATCGATCACTGGGTGGCGAAATTCCCGCCGGATCGCAAACGCTCGGCGATCATCGCCGCGCTGCATGCCGTACAGCATGAGGCGCGGTACCTGACGCGCGAGCAGATGGATCTGGTTGCCGAATACCTGCAGCTGCCGCCGGTCCAGGTCTACGAGGTGGCGACGTTCTATTCGATGTTCGAGACCAGGCCTGTCGGGCGGCATCACATTTCGGTCTGCACCAACATCTCGTGCATGTTGTGTGGCGGTGACGAGATGCTGGCGCACGTCGAGAAGCGCCTGGGCATCAAGGCCGGCGAAAGCACCACGGATGGGCGCTTTTTCCTCAAGCGGGAAGAAGAGTGCCTGGCCGCATGCAACAACGCGCCGATGATGATGGTCGATCACGTGTACCACGAGAATCTCACGCTCGAGAAAGTCGACGGGATCCTGGATGACCTGATCAACGCGGCGGACAAGTCCTGATGCGGATGTGGCGGCCAGTTTTGTGCGAACCCGGTATCAGCCCCGAATTTCGTATTGACACCGATTTGAACTAGCGATGAGTGAGAAATACCCACAGAACCTGGTTTGCTTCGAGCCGCTCGGCATGGAGCGCTCGTGGGAGCTGGCGACGTATCGCGAGATCGGCGGCTACCAAGTCTGGGAGCGCATCCTGCGTGAGCGCACGCCCCGCGAGCAGATCATCGAAGAGGTGAAAGCTTCGGGTCTGCGCGGCCGCGGCGGCGCCGGGTTTCCCACTGGCGTGAAATGGAGCTTCATGCCTCGCACCGCGCCGGGTCAGAAGTACGCGGTCTGCAATTCGGATGAGAGCGAGCCGGGTACGTGTCACGACCGCGATATCCTGCGCTACAACCCCCATGCCCTGATCGAGGGCATGGCGATCGGCGGTTACGCGATGGGCGCCACCATCGGCTACAACTACATGCGCGGCGAATTCATGGCCGAGCCGGTGCCGCGCTTCGAGGCTGCCTTGCGCGAGGCGTACGAGGCCGGCCTGCTGGGCAAGGATGTGCTGGGTTCCGGGATCGATTTCGACCTGTACTCGTTCGTCGGCGCGGGCGCCTACATTTGCGGGGAGGAAACGGCGTTGCTGGAGTCGCTGGAAGGCAAGCAGGGCCGGCCGCGCTTCAAGCCGCCGTTCCCGGCGAACTTCGGCCTGTACGGCAAGCCCACGACCATCAACAACACCCAAAGCTTTGCCTCGGTGCCCACGATCCTGCGCAAGGGAGCAAAGTGGTTCGCGGACCTGGGGGTGGCGAATTCGGGCGGCACGTTGATCTTTTCGGTGTCCGGCCACGTCAACAAGCCGGCGAACCTCGAGCTGCCACTGGGCATCCCGTTCAAGGATCTGTTGCAGCTGTGCGGCGGAATGCGCGCGGGGCGCAAGCTCAAGGCCGTGATCCCAGGGGGTTCCTCGGTGCCGGTAGTGCCGGGCGAGATGATGATGGACGTTACGATGGACTATGACGGTCTGCGCAAGGTCGGCTCCGCCCTGGGCACCGGCGCGATGATCGTGATGGACGAGACGACCTGCATGGTGAGTGTGCTGGAGCGCATTTCGCGCTTCTATCACGCCGAATCCTGCGGACAGTGCACGCCTTGTCGCGAGGGCACGGGCTGGATGAACCGGGTGCTCAAGCGGATCCTGGCCGGGCAGGGCCGCCAGGCGGACGTGGACATGTTGGTCGAGGTCGCGAACAAGATCGAAGGCCATACGATCTGTGCCTTCGGCGACGCGGCGGCATGGCCGGTGCAGAGCTTCATCAAGCACTTCCGGCACGAGTTCGAGTACATGGTCGAGCACGGCCACAGCATCGTCGAGCGCGCACAGCGCGACGCAGCTTAATAGAGACTGATGCATGAGCGACGATCAGGTCAATATCGAAGTCAATGGCGTGCCGATGACGGCTCGCAAGGGACAGATGATCATGCAGGTCACGGATGCGCAGGATGTCTACATCCCGCGCTTCTGCTACCACGACAAGCTGGCCATCGCTGCCAATTGCCGTATGTGCCTGGTGGAGGTCGAGAAGGCGCCGAAGCCCATGCCGGCCTGCGCCACACCCGTTGCCGAGGGCATGAAGGTGTTCACCAAGTCGCCGAAGGCCATCGCGGCGCAGCGTGCGACCATGGAGTTCCTGCTGATCAACCATCCGCTGGACTGCCCGATCTGCGATCAAGGCGGGGAGTGCGAGCTGCAGGACCTGGCGCTGGGCTTCGGGCGCGGCATTTCGCGCTATTCGGAACGCAAGCGCGTAGTGAAGGACAAGGATCTCGGTCCGCTGGTATCGACCGACATGACACGCTGCATTCATTGCACGCGCTGCGTGCGCTTCACGCAGGACATCCAGGGTTACCAGGAGCTGGGCACGATCGGTCGGGGCGAGATGACGGAGATCGGCACCTTCATCGAGAAGAGCGTGGATCACGAGCTGTCCGCCAACATCATCGATCTGTGTCCGGTCGGTGCGCTCAACAACAAGCCCTATCGCTATCGTGCGCGTGCCTGGGAAATGACGCAGCACCCGCTGGTGTCGCCGCATGACGCCGTGGGCGCGAACCTGTATGCGCACGTGCTGCGCGGCCGCGTGATGCGCGTGGTGCCGCGGCCGAACGAAGCGGTCAATGAGACCTGGATCGCGGACCGCGATCGCTTCAGCTATCAGGGCGTGTACAGCGAAGACCGCCTGCTCAAGCCGATGCTGCGCGAAAACGGCGTGTGGCAGGAAAGCGATTGGGAAACGGCGCTCGAGCGTGCCTCGCAGCGTCTCGGCAGCATCGTGAAGCAGCATGGCGGCGCGCAGCTGGGTGCGCTGGCGGCGCCGGGCTCGACCGTGGAGGAGTTGTACCTGCTGGCGCGCATCGCGCGCGGCCTGGGCAGCGCCAATCTGGACCATCGCCTGCGCCGCACCGATTTTCGCGACCAGGCGAGCGAGCCCTTGTATCCGGCGCTCGGCTGCGCGATCTCGGAGCTGGAGCAAGCCACCGCGGTGCTGGTCGTGGGATCGAACGTGCGCAAGGAGATGCCGCTCATCGCCCATCGCCTGCGCAAGGCGGCCATTGCCGGCGGCAGGATTGCCTTCGTCAATCCGCGCCGCTACGAATACTTGTTCCCGGTCGCCGGCTACCTCAGCGCGCAGTCCGATGCCGATGCGCAGGCCCTGGACATGGGCCAGCACCTGCTGGCGCTTGTCGCCGCGGCGCTTGCCGTCACCGGCAAGACCGCCCCGGCGTCGATCGCCGGCCTGGTGGCCGGCGTGCAACCCTCGGAGGCGCACCGCGCGATCGCACAACAACTGTGCGACGGCGAGCGGCGCCTGATCCTGCTGGGCGCGATCGCCCAGCGCGATCCAGCCTTCGCCGACCTGCGGCTGTTGGCCACTGCCTTGGCGCAGGTGAGCGGCGCCACGCTGGGTTACCTGCCGGACGGCGGCAACGCGGTGGGTGCAAGCCTGGCCGGCGTGTTGCCGCATCGGGCAACGGGCGGTCGTGAGGTACCCGCCGCCGGGCTCGACACGGGTGGCATGCTTGCGGCGCGGCTCAAGGCCTATGTGCTGCTGGGCGCGATCGAACCGGCGCTGGACATCGCCTCCGGGGGCGCGCTCGAGGCGCTCAAGGCGGCGGAATGCGTCGTGGCCTTGTCGCCCTACGGCAGCGCCCGCGAGTACGCCGACATCATTCTGCCGATCGGCACCTTCGCCGAGACCTCGGGCACGTACGTGAATCTGGAAGGCCGCTGGCAAAGCGTGCCAGGCGCGGCTTCGCCGGTGGGCGAGGCACGACCGGGCTGGAAGGTGCTGCGCGTGCTGGCGAACCTGCTGAACCTGGCCGAGTTCGACTACACCAGCTCGGACCAGATCACTGACGAGTTGCGCCGCCAGGTCGACCAGGCGCCGGTATTCGCGCCCGCGGCATCGTCGCACGCGCTGCAACTCTCGGGTGTCGCGGCGATCGAGCTCGATGTTCCCATCTACCAGGTGGATGCGCTGGTGCGTCGATCCAGCGCCTTGCAGAAGACGCGCGACGGCCGTGATGCCGCAGCGGGATCCGTGCGGGGTCATGAAGCATGAGCCTGGTACCTGAATTCGTAACCAGCCTGCTGCCGTTCCTGCCGCAATGGATGCTGGCGATCGCCTGGTATGGCGTGGTCGCGGTGGTGCTGTTCGTCAGCGTCATCCTGTGCATGGCGTTCCTGACGCTGGCCGAGAGGCGCGTCATCGGCTCGATGCAGGCTCGTATCGGGCCGAACCGGGTCGGCCCGTGGGGACTGCTGCAGCCGTTCGCCGACGTGTTGAAGCTGATGGTCAAGGAAATCGTCATTCCTTCCAAGTCCAGCAAGTTCCTGTTCCTGACCGCGCCGCTGCTGGCGCTGGTTCCGGCGCTGGCTACCTGGGCGGTGATACCGCTGTGGCCGGGCTTCACGGTTGCCAACATCGATGCCGCCTTGCTCTACATCCTGGCCCTGACTTCCGCCGGCGTGTACGGCGTGGTGCTCGCGGGTTGGGCGACGAACTCCAAGTATGCGTTCCTGGGCGCAATGCGTGCCGCGGCGCAGATGATCGCGTATGAAATCGCCATGGGCTTTGCGCTGGTCGGCGTGGTAATGGCCGCCGGGTCGCTCAATCTGGGGGAGATCATCGAGGCGCAGCGCGGCGGCGCGTTCAGCTATTTCGTGTGGTGGCTGTTGCCGCTGTTCGTGGTCTACTTCATCTCCGGCGTCGCCGAAACGAATCGCGCTCCGTTCGACGTGGTCGAAGGCGAGTCGGAGATCGTGGCCGGGCATCACGTCGAGTATTCGGGCATGGCGTTCGCCGTGTTCTTCGTCGCCGAGTACGTCAACATGATCCTGATCGCGACACTGACCGCGGTGTTCTTCTTTGGCGGCTGGCTGTCGCCGTTCGAGGGCTATCCGGTGCCGGACTGGCTGGCGGCGCCCAGCTTCTTCTGGCTTTTTGCCAAGTTATCGTTCTTCCTGTTCTGCTTCTTGTGGTTCCGTGCGACTTTTCCGCGCTACCGCTACGATCAGATCATGCGGCTGGGCTGGAAGGTGTTCATCCCGGTCACGCTCGTGTGGATCGCCGTCGAGGGTATCTTCGTGATCTACCAGATCGGACCTTGGTCGTCCTGAACGCGGGCGCATTGAGAGTATCGTTGTGAAAACGACAGCAAGTATCTTCAAGACCTTCTTTCTCACCGAGTTGTTCGTGGGGCTGTGGGTCACGTTGCGCCAGTTCGCGTCTCGTCCGAACGTCACGATCCAGTATCCGGAGGAGAAGACGCCGCAGTCGCCGCGCTTTCGCGGCCTGCATGCGCAGCGCCGCTATCCGAACGGACAGGAGCGCTGCATCGCCTGCAAACTGTGCGAAGCGGTGTGTCCGGCGCTGGCCATCACGATCGAGTCCGACGTTGCCGCCGACGGTACGCGGCGCACGACGCGCTACGACATCGATTTGTTCAAATGCATCTACTGCGGCTTCTGCGAAGAGGCATGCCCGGTGGATGCGATCGTCGAAACACGCATCCATGAATACCATATGGAGAACCGCGGCGAGAACATCATGACCAAGGACAAGCTGCTCGCCATCGGTGAGCGTTACGAAGCCATGATCGCGGCCGACAAGGCCGCCGACGCACGTTATCGCTGAAGGCATCATGTCGATCACCGAAATACTTTTCTACGCCGTCTCCGCGGTGCTGGTCGTGGCGGCACTGGGCGTCATCACCGCTCGCAATCCGGTGCACGCCGTACTGTTCCTGGTCTTTGCCTTTTTCAACAGCGCGATCCTGTGGCTGCTGATGGAGGCGGAGTTCCTGGCGATCATCCTGGTGCTGGTCTACGTCGGCGCCGTCATGGTTCTGTTCCTGTTCGTGGTCATGATGCTGGACGTGGATGCGGCAAAGATGCGCGACGGATTCACACGCTATGCGCCCTTGGGCATCCTGATCGCCGTGATCGTAGTCGTCGAGATCGGCAGCGTGGTGTGGATCAAGGCCCTGGGGCTGGACCTGAGCGAGCCGGCGGCGAGCCTCGCGGTGGAGGGATACAGCAACACCCGGGCGTTGGGCGAACTGCTGTATACGAAATATCTGTATCCGTTCGAACTGGCGGCTGTGATCCTGCTGCTGGCGATCGTCGCCGCGATCACCTTGACCATGCGCCAGCGCACGGGCCTGAAAGAGCAGGACATCGGCGCGCAGGTTGCCGTGCGTGCCAGCGATCGGGTGCGTATCGTGAAGATGTCGTCCGAGCCGGCGTCGCGGCTCTCGAGCCTGGCTCGCGCGACACCCGATGCGGCGCAACCAGGGCCGACACAAACGGAAGCCAAGCCATGATCCCGCTGGAAAGCGTACTGCTGCTCGCCGGCCTGCTGTTCGCATTGAGCGTCGCGGGCATATTCCTGAATCGCAAGAACGTCATCTTGCTGTTGATGTGCATCGAGTTGATGCTGCTGTCGGTGAACTTCAATTTCATCGCCTTTGCACGCCACTTCGGTGACCTGAATGGCCAGATTTTCGTATTTTTCATCCTGACGGTCGCCGCCGCGGAGGCCGCGATCGGCCTTGCGATCCTGGTCGTGTTGTTCAGGGAACGCCAAAGCATCAATGTCGAGCAGCTCGATACAATGAAAGGCTGACGAAGAGCAAGGATGCCGGGCCTGCGGGCCGGGCATCCCTCGAGCGCCCCTATGAATGAACTCGAACGGTTATTGGAACCGCTGGCACTGATAATGAGCAACGGTAAGTCGGATACGCATTGATGATCTCTCAATCCACACTGCTGACGATCGTACTTGCACCGCTGATCGCCGCCATTGCCGCCGGGCTGGGCGGCCGCGTCATCGGCCGGGTCGGTGCGCACTGCGTGACCATTGCAGGCGTTGCGATTTCCTTCGTGCTCTCGGCCTGGGTGCTCAAGCTGCTGCTGGATGGCGCCTCGCCGGTGAACGAGTCCGTCTATACCTGGCTGGTCAGCGATGGCATCCGCATGGAAGTGGGATTCCTGGTCGACCGCCTGACCGCATTGATGATGGTGGTGGTGACCTTCGTCTCGCTGTGCGTGCACGTCTACACCATCGGCTACATGCACGATGATCCGGGCTACCAGCGCTTCTTCGCCTACATCTCGCTGTTCACCTTCTCGATGCTGATGCTGGTGATGGCCAACAACTTCATGCAGCTGTTTTTCGGCTGGGAAGCGGTCGGCGTCGTCTCCTACCTGCTGATCGGATTCTGGTACACCCGCCCGAGCGCCATCTTCGCCAACCTGAAGGCGTTCCTGGTGAATCGCGTCGGCGACTTTGGCTTCGTAGTGGGCATCGCGGGCGTGGCGTACTACACCGGCTCGCTGGACTACGCGACCGTGTTCGCGCAGCGCGAGGAGCTCGCCAGCAACGTCATACAGGTCATTCCCGGCGTGGATTGGCAGGCGATCACGCTCATCTGCATCTTTTTGTTCATCGGTGCGATGGGCAAGTCGGCGCAGGTGCCGCTGCATGTCTGGTTGCCCGACTCGATGGAGGGCCCGACGCCGATCTCCGCCCTGATCCATGCCGCAACGATGGTCACAGCCGGCATCTTCATGGTGGCGCGCATGTCGCCGCTGTTCGAGCTGTCGGAAACGGCATTGTCGACCGTGCTGGTGATCGGTGCCACGACCGCGTTCTTCATGGGACTGCTGGGTCTGGTGAATAACGATATCAAGCGCGTCATTGCCTATTCGACATTGTCCCAGCTGGGATACATGACCGTCGCCCTGGGCGTATCGGCCTACGCGGGTGCGATCTTCCACCTGATGACCCATGCCTTCTTCAAGGCGCTGCTGTTCCTGGCCGCCGGCGCGGTGATCGTCGCCATGCACCATGAGCAGGATATGCGCAAGATGGGCGGGCTGAAGAAGTACCTGCCGGTCACCTACTGGACGATGCTGATCGGTTCGCTGGCGCTGATCGGCTTCCCGGGCACCTCGGGCTTCTTTTCCAAGGACGCCCTGATCGAGGCGGTCCATGCGGCCAGTATTCCGGGGGCAACCTATGCCTACTGGTGTGTACTGCTGGGCGTGTTCGTGACCGCCTTGTATTCCTTCCGTCTGTTGTTCATGACCTTCCACGGCCCGGAACGCTTCTCGACGCAGGCCCATCCTGCCGCGCATGGCGACCAGCACGCCGAGGACCACGGGCATGACGACGGGCACGGCGGGCCGCCGCGCGAGGCGTTCTGGTCGATCAAGCTGCCGTTGATCGCCCTGGCGGTGCCATCATTGGTGATCGGTGGCTTGACGATCGGTCCGTTGTTGTTCGAAGGCTTCTTCGGTGATTCGATCGTGGTGCTGGCGGCACACGATGTGCTGGGGCACGTGGGACAGGCCTGGCACGGCGCCGGCGCGTTCGTGCTGCATGGCATGCAGGCGCCGACCGTCTATCTTGCGCTGGCCGGCGTCGCGGTCGCCTGGTATCTGTATATCAAGCGTCCGGATCTGCCGGCAATGATCGCCGAGCGTGCCTCCTGGCTCTATCGGTTGCTGTCCAGCAAGTACTACTTCGATGAGATCTACCAGGCGGTATTCGCGCGTGGCGGCCGCAATCTGGGCGAGGTGCTATGGAAGGTCGGCGATTCGCTGCTGATCGATGGCGCCCTGGTCAATGGTTCCGCGCGCGTCGTCGACTCACTGTCGGCGGTGCTGCGGCGTATGCAGTCCGGTTATCTGTATCACTACGCGTTCGCGATGATCATTGGATTGTCGGCACTGCTCGCGTGGTACGTGCTGCGCTAGTCAACGTCTAATTAATGCAGTTCGCCCATGCAACTTGAATGGCCTATTCTTAGCGTACTGATCTGGCTGCCGATCCTCGGCGGCCTCGTCATGCTTGCGTTCGGGGATCGTGAAGTCTCGCTCGGTCGATGGGTGGCATTGCTGACCACCGTCGCGACCTTCGGCATCTCGATACTCCTTTACACCAACTTCGATACTTCCACGGCGCAGATGCAGTTCGTGGAGATGCGGACCTGGATTCCAGCGTTCAATGCCTGGTACGCGCTGGGCGTCGATGGCATTTCGATGCCGCTGATCCTGTTGACCACCTTCATCACGCCGTTGGTCGTGGTGGCCGGCTGGACCGTCATCCAGAACAAGCCGGGGCAGTACTTCGCCTCCTTCCTGATTCTCGAAGGTCTGATGATCGGCGTGTTCGCGGCGATGGACTCGCTGTTGTTCTACGTCCTGTGGGAAGCCATGCTGATCCCGATGTTCATCATCATCGGCATCTGGGGCGGACCGCGGCGCGTGTACGCGACCATGAAGTTCTTCCTCTACACCTTTCTTGGCTCGGTGCTGATGCTGGTGTCGCTGATCTACATGTACCTGCAGACCTGCGATGCGGGCCAGTGCGCCTATGGCATCGCCGATTTCCAGCGCCTGCCCCTGAGCATGAACGAGCAGATCCTGATCTTCCTTTCGTTCCTGGTCGCATTCGCGGTCAAGGTGCCGATGTGGCCGGTGCATACCTGGTTGCCGGACGCGCACGTGGAGGCGCCCACGGGCGGCTCGGTGATCCTGGCGGCCATCCTGCTCAAGATGGGCGGGTACGGGTTCCTGCGCTTTGCGCTACCGATTACCCCGGATGCCAGCGCGACCTTGGACTGGCTGGTGATCTCGCTGTCCTTGATCGCGATCGTTTATATCGGCCTGGTGGCCATCGTGCAGCAGGACATGAAGAAGCTGATCGCCTATTCGTCGGTCGCGCATATGGGCTTCGTGACCCTGGGCTCGTTCCTGACCTTCGAGCTGCTGCGCGTCAACGGGGATGTGCGCGGCGCGGCCATGGGCATCGACGGCGCCATGGTGCAGATGATTTCGCACGGCCTGATTTCCGGGGCGCTGTTCTTCTGCATGGGCGTGCTGTATGACCGGATGCATACCCGTGAAATCTCCGCCTACGGCGGGGTGGTCAATACGATGCCGGCGTTTGCCGCCTTCGCCGTGTTGTTCTGCTTCGCCAATACCGGCTTGCCCGGCACCTCGGGTTTCGTCGGCGAGTTCCTGGTGATCATCGCCAGCTTCCGCGCCGATTTCTGGTATGCGCTGCTGGCCGCCGTGACCCTGATCCTGAGCGCCGCCTATTCGTTGTGGCTGCTCAAGCGTGTGATCTTCGGCCCCATCGCCAACGAGAACGTGGCGGCGCTGACCGATCTGAATCCACGAGAGTTCATCGTGCTCGGGGTGCTGGCGGCGGCGGTGCTGCTGTTGGGGGTATGGCCGGCGCCTTTGCTGGATGTCATGCGTCCCACGGTCGAGCATCTGGTGCAGCAGATCACGATCTCGAAGCTGTAAGGATTGCCTCGTGAGCCATATGAATTTGACTGAGTGCCGGTAATGGAAGCAGCTTTCGCGAATATCGATGCGGGAATGGGTCTGCAGGCGGCGGCGGCGGAGATTTTCCTGCTCGGCGCGGTGTGCGTCATCTTGCTGGTCGATGTGTTCCTGAACGAGCGCACACGCTGGATCACGTACGTCCTGTCGCTGGTGGCCGTGGCCGCGACCGGATGGGTGACGCTGCAGTATGGCGTCGATGGGCGGGTGACCGCCCTGGACGGCATGTTCATCGCCGATCCGATGGGCGACGTCCTGAAGCTGTTCGCCTATGGCACCGTGGCGGTATCCTTCCTGTATTCACGTGAATACCTGCAGCGCCGCGGCCTGTTCCGCGGCGAGTATTTCATCCTCGGGCTGCTCGCGCTGCTGGGCGTGATGGTCATGATCTCGGCGGGCAACCTGCTCACGGTCTACCTCGGCCTGGAGCTGATGTCGCTGTCGCTGTATGCCATGGTGGCCTTCGATCGCGATTCGGGGGTCGCGGCGGAAGCGGCAATGAAGTATTTCGTGCTCGGCGCGATTGCATCGGGCACGTTGTTGTACGGCTTCTCGATCGTCTATGGCGTGACCGGCACCTTGCAGCTCGATGAGTTGGCGCTGGCCGTGCGCGAAGTCGGCGCGACCAACATCGGCCTGATCTTTGCGATGGCCTTCATCATCGTCGGCATCGGGTTCAAGTTTGGCGCGGTGCCGTTCCACATGTGGCTGCCGGACGTCTACCACGGCGCTCCCACACCGATAACCTTGTTCGTCGGCGCTGCGCCCAAGATCGGTTCGTTCGTGCTGGCGATCCGTCTGCTGGCCGAGGGGCTGGACGCGATGGTGGGCAGCTGGCAGGGCATGCTGATCGTGCTGTCCGTGTTGTCGATGATCATCGGCAACGTCGTGGCCATCGCGCAAAGCAATTTGAAGCGCATGCTCGCCTACTCGACCATCTCGCACGTGGGCTTCATCCTGCTGGGCATCCTTGCCGGCACGAACGAGGGCTATCGCGCCGCGATGTACTACACCTTGACCTACGTGATCATGTCGGTGGGTTCCTTCGGCATGATCGTGCTGCTGTCGCGCGAGGGCTTCGAAGCGGACCGGCTGGAGGATTTCAAAGGCCTCAATCGCCGCAGTCCCTGGTTCGCGGCCATGATGCTGATGCTGATGTTCAGCACCGCAGGCGTGCCGCCCTTCATTGGCTTCTGGGCCAAGGTCGGGGTCATCGGCGCGGTGCTGGATGTGGGACTGGTATGGCTGGCCACCCTGGCGGTGCTGCTATCCGTGGTCGGTGCCTTCTACTACCTGCGCATCGTCAAGCTGATGTATTTCGATGAGCCGACCGACAGCGCGCAGATCCAGGCGGGTGGAACCTTGCGCGCGGTCATGAGCGCCAACGGCCTGGCCGTGCTGGTGCTCGGCGTATTCCCGGCGGCGCTGCTGGACCTGTGCGTGCGGGCGCTGCCCTGAGGCGCTGCCCGGGTTCCTCCAGGCCGTGGGGTTCTGCGCGCCCCTGACGTTGCCGGGCGCCTCCCCAGGCGGGCAGGCATGCCTTGCCGGGGGATGAGCTCGATCATTGCGGGCGCGGGGCGGGGCGGCCCTGCGACACGCAGGGGTGGCGCAGGGGTGACGCTGGTGCGCCGCGTCCCGCGCAAAAGGCGCGCGATCGATGATGCGCTGGTCACGGCCCGCGCCGGGGGCGGCAAGGACGCTGCCGGCAAACGCGCTCAATCCGCTGTAATACCGCCGATATTGAACGGCGCGCGCCAGCCCCCAGATATAGATGGCCGAAGTTACTGATCGCGTCTTGTATTGCCCGGCCAGGGCCCTTACAATCCGCGCCCTCTGTTGCGGGGTGGAGCAGTCTGGCAGCTCGTCGGGCTCATAACCCGAAGGTCGTAGGT
>JBEBRC010000038.1:0-18548 GCA_040395055.1 Steroidobacter denitrificans | reverse complement strand
GGAAGTAGGTGAACTGGGTGACTTCCATGCCGTTCAGCCAGACTTCCCAGCCCAACCCCCAGGCGCCCAGCGTCGGTGATTCCCAGTTGTCTTCGACGAAGCGAATGTCATGGGTCAGCGGATCGAAGCCCAGGGCGGCCAGCGAGCCCAGATACAGCGACACGATGTCCGGCGGCGAAGGCTTCAATACCACCTGGAATTGGTAGTAGTGCTGCAAGCGAAAGGGATTGTCGCCATAACGGCCGTCGGTGGGGCGTCGCGAAGGTTGCACGTACGCGGCGCTCCAGGGTTCCGGCCCGACCGCTCGCAACAAGGTGGCAGTGTGGAACGTCCCGGCTCCCATCTCCATGTCATAGGGCTGGAGCACCACGCAACCGCGGGCGGCCCAATAGGACTGCAGTGCAAAGATCAGATCCTGAAACGTGCGCGGCGGGACAGCGGTTTTTGGTGAGGCCATGCCAGGTCCGAAGGACAGAAAGGCGCGGGAGTATAGCTTGCCGCTGCCGCTCATCGTGATCGGCCCACGCGATCGATGGTTCCGTGCGCGGCGATGGTGGCCGAGGTTTTGCACAATCATGGTGCGCATCACGCTCGGCTTGCCCCAGAATAGGGCAAGCTGGGTACGGATTGGTCCGGGCTCGCCCCGGAATCGCCCGCTGGGCGGGCGCGGTGCATTGGCATGCTTTCTGCAGTCCACAAGTTTCAGTTCATCTGCTTCACGCCGCTGCGACGAGCGGTTCGAGGCTCACTCATTCGTCGCCCATCGGAGGAGAACCCATGACGACCCCCGCTGAAGTGATCAGCATCCTGAAGGAAAAGGAGGTCAAGTTCGTCGATCTTCGCTTTACGGATACGCGCGGCAAGGAGCAGCACGTGACCGTGCCGAGCCACACCGTCGACCAGGGCTTTTTTGACGATGGCAAGATGTTCGATGGCTCCTCGATCGCCGGCTGGAAGGGCATCAACGAGTCGGACATGGTGCTCATGCCGGACCCCAGCACTGCGGTGCTGGATCCCTTTTTCGAAGAGACCACCCTGATCATCCGCTGCGATGTGCTCGAGCCATCGACCATGCAGGGCTACGACCGCGATCCGCGCTCGATCGCGAAGCGGGCGGAGGCCTATCTCAAGTCGACGGGCATCGGTGACAAGGCGCTGTTTGGCCCCGAGAACGAATTTTTCATTTTCGACAACGTGCGCTACGGCACCAGCATGTCGGGATCCTTCTTCGACATCGAGTCGATGGAGGCCGCCTGGAGTTCGGGCAAGAGCTACGACGGCGGCAACAAGGCGCATCGCCCGGGCGTGAAGGGCGGTTATTTCCCGGTTCCTCCGGTCGATTCCTTCCAGGACCTGCGCTCGGCGATGTGCCTGGCGCTGGAAGAGCTCGGCATGACCGTCGAGGTGCACCACCACGAGGTCGCCACCGCGGGCCAATGCGAAATCGGCGTCAACGCCCATACGCTGGTGCGCAAGGCCGATGAAGTGCAGCTGCTGAAGTATGCGATCCACAATGTGGCGCACGCCTACGGCAAGACCGTGACATTCATGCCCAAGCCGATCGTGGGCGACAACGGCAGCGGCATGCACGTCCATCAGTCGATCTCTCGGGACGGCAAGCCGCTGTTCGCCGGCGACAAGTACGCCGGGCTGTCGGATGAGGCGTTGTACTACGTCGGTGGCATCATCAAGCATGCCCAGGCGATCAATGCCTTCGCCAATGCCAGCACCAACAGCTATAAGCGCCTGGTGCCCGGCTTCGAGGCCCCGGTCATGCTGGCCTACTCGGCTCGTAATCGCTCGGCGTCCATCCGTATTCCGTGGATCGCGAATCCCAAGGGTCGTCGTATCGAGGTACGCTTTCCGGATTCCACGGCGAATCCCTACCTGGCCTTTGCCGCCATGCTCATGGCCGGGCTGGACGGCATCCAGAACAAGATCCATCCCGGCGACCCGGCCGACAAGGATCTCTACGATCTGCCGCCCGAGGAAGCCAAGAACATTCCGGAAGTCTGCTATTCCCTGGAGCAGGCGCTGCATGCCCTGGATGCCGACCGCGGCTTCCTGAAGGCGGGCGGCGTATTCACGGACGACGTGATCGATGCCTACATCGCGCTGAAAATGCAGGAAGTCACGCAATTCAGGTTGTCGACCCAGCGGCTGGTGTTCGAACTGTATTACCGCGTGTGCGGGTGGCAGCCGCCCGGGCTTGGCCGGGTCGGCGCCATAATCGTGGGCGCCGGAGGCTACCGCCGGCGCCCGTTGAAGCGAAGAGTGATGGCGGTCACAGTTATGCCGTCCTTGCTTTTGTCAGTAACAGGCGAAGCAGCTATGCTCTGTCCCTATGCGTACGCCGCTGTTGGTACTACTCGCGCTTGCGACGTTCGCGTTCGTCTATCCGGCGTTTGCCGACCAGGCGGTCTGGAAATGGGTGGACGGCAATGGCGTCACTCATTATTCGGATCGACCGGTTCCGGGCGCGGTCAGGATCGAGCTGAATCTCGGTGCTCGCTCCTCCTCGAGCGCAGCATCGTCCGGCGCCGCGACCCCAGGGGCGCAAGCGGCCTCCGCCGCGGACGATGCCCCACGTGCCGCCGATGCGCCGATGTACCGCGACTTCGAAATCCTGAGTCCGACGAATGGCGAAACGGTGCCGAATACCGGCGGCGAAGTGACGATCAGCGTCCGGATCGCCCCGAATCCGCAGCCCGGGCATCAGCTGGATCTATATCTGGACGGCAGGCTGGTCGAAGGTTTTGCCCCCAACACCACCAGTTTCGACCTGGAGGACGTGCCGCGCGGCACGCACCGCGTCGTCGCCACGATCAGCGACGCGCGTGGCACGCGCATCCAGGAAACCGCACCAGTGGAATTCACGGTGCGCCAGGCCTCGATCGCACAACCGCCGGTTGGGCCGGCCTTGCGTCCGCCGCCCCGGCGCCCCGGCGCGGCAAACAAGCTGCCGGCGCGGCAGCCCAGCCATGCCGCCCTCAATGGCGTTCGTCCAGTGATCGATGCGCGCACCAATGCGCCGGTGGTGGCCGAGAAAGCAAGCAGCCGCCAGCCCTGACTCCAGCTTCCCGCCCACCGGCGGGCGCTCGTCGGGGAGGGTAGCCGATGGCCGCGCGCCCTTCGATCCGCGCCGCGGATGCACTGGCGAACGGCGCCCGGATTCTGGACAGCCTGAGCACCAGTGTGCTGATCGTGGATCGCGGCGGTGCACTGCACTACCTGAATGCGGCCGCGGAAGCGCTGCTCGGCGTGGGCCGCAACCAGGCGATCGGGCGACTCTTGACGGAGCTGTTCCGCGACGCCAGTGGCCTCGAGGAAGTGATCGAGCGCGCCGTCCAGGCCGGACAGCCCTACTCGCGCCGTGATCTGCTCCTGAGCACCCACCACGGCGATGGTGCCTTGACGGTCGATTGCACCGTGGCGCCCTACGAACAGGGTGCGCCGCCCCAGGCGGTGTTGCTGGAAATCAGCGATGCCACCCAGCACCGGCGCATCACACGCGAGACCGCCTTGCTGACGCAGGTCGGCGGCAGCCGGCTGATGATTCAGCAACTGGCGCACGAGATCAAGAATCCGCTGGGCGGTTTGCGTGGCGCGGCGCAGTTGTTGGCGCGGCAACTCGCCGATCCCTCGATGCGCGAATATACCTCGGTCATCATCAGCGAGGCCGATCGGCTGGCGGCGCTGGTGGATGCGTTGCTCGGTCCTGGTCGTACGCCGCGCAAGGAATCGGTCAACATCCACGAGTTGTTGCAACACGTCGGCCATCTGCTCGCCGCCGACGCCGGACCGGTCTGCTCCGCCTCGGTGGTCATCGAGCGCGACTATGATCCTAGCCTGCCGCCGTTGCTGCTGGATCGCCATCACATCATCCAGGCCATGCTCAACCTGGGCCGCAATGCCATGCAGGCGGTGGCGCAGAATCCAGGCGGCCGTGGCCGCCTGGTGCTGCGCACCCGGGCGCTGACCAATGTGAGCATCGGCGCGAAGCGCCATCGCGTGGTCGCCAGCGTGCAATTCGCGGATGACGGGCCGGGCGTTCCGGAGACGTTGCGCGATACCTTGTTCTACCCCCTGGTTACCGGGCGCGCCGACGGCACGGGACTGGGCCTGGCCATTGCCCAGGACCTGGTCAGTCGCCACGACGGATTGATCGAGTTCGATAGCCGCCCGGGCCTGACCACCTTCACGATTCTGCTGCCTATCCATGTTACCGACACCACCGAAATCTCTTGACGTCTGGCTCGTCGACGACGATGCCTCCATTCGCTGGGTGCTCGAGCGCGCGCTGCGTCAAGGCGGCATGTCCGCCACCGCCTTCGAGCATGCCGATTCGGCGCTGGCGGCATTGCGCCATGACCGGCCCGATGTCTTGATCACCGACATTCGCATGCCTGGCCGCACCGGTTTGGAGCTGCTGAGCGAGATCCGCGACAGCCAGCCGGACCTGCCGGTGATCGTCATGACGGCGCATTCTGACCTGGACAACGCCGTCGCGGCATACCAGGGAGGTGCCTTCGAATATCTGCCCAAGCCTTTCGACATCGATGAGGCGGTCGACCTGGTGCGGCGCGCGGCCCAGCAGCACGATCCGGTGGAAGAATACGCGTCCGAAGTCCGTCGCATCCCGGAGATGCTCGGTCATGCGCCTGCGATGCAGGAGGTGTTTCGCGCCATCGGCCGCCTGTCCCGCTCCAGCATGACCGTGCTGATCAACGGCGAGTCGGGCACCGGCAAGGAGCTGGTGGCGCGCGCGCTGCACCGGCATAGTCCGCGCGCGGCCAAGGCGTTCATTGCATTGAACACCTCCGCGTTTACCGCCGACCTGCTCGAATCCGAACTGTTCGGCCATGAAAAGGGATCCTTCACCGGCGCCGACCAGCTGCGCCGTGGACGTTTCGAACAGGCCGACGGCGGCACCTTGTTTCTGGATGAGATCGGGGACATGTCGCTGCCGCTGCAGACCCGCCTGTTGCGGGTGCTGGCGGAAGGTGAGTTCTATCGCGTTGGTGGACAGGTTCCGGTAAGGGCCGACGTGCGGGTCATCGCGGCCACCCACCAGAACCTGGAGGCGCGGGTGAAGGAGAACCTGTTTCGCGAAGATCTGTTGCATCGCTTGAACGTCATCCGCATCGAAGTGCCGCCACTGCGTGCCCGCCGCGAGGATATCCCGGAACTGCTGCTGCACTATCTGGACACGGCGGCGGCGGAATTGGGCGTCGAGCCGAAGATCCTCACCGCCGAGGCCACCGTTGCGCTGGCGAGCTTCGACTGGCCCGGCAACGTGCGGCAGCTGGTGAATACCTGTCGACGCCTGACCGTCACGGCGCCCGGGCGGGAGATTGCACTGGAGGATATCCCGGCTGACCTGGGCGGGCGGGCGGACCCGGTGTCATTGCAGGACGAGTGGACGCGGCAGCTGGCCCACTGGGCCGAGCACAGGCTGGCTGCCGGCAAGCTACGGTTGCTGGATGATGCGCTGCCGGAGTTCGAGCGCACCTTGATCCGCACTGCCTTGCGCAAGGCAGGAGGCGGCCGTCAGGAGGCGGCGCGCCTGCTCGGCTGGGGGCGCAATACCCTCACGCGCAAGTTGAAGGAACTGCAGATGGATGAATAGGCGAATGGGCGGTCGAGCTGCCGATCAGCTCATGCACGCCGCGCAGGGCGTGGCGCGAGAGGTAGTCGGCGATGCCCGCATTGATCTTCTGGCAGACCAGCGGATCGTAGAACAAGGCGGTGCCGACACCCACGGCCGTCGCGCCCGCGATCAGGAACTCCAGCGCGTCGTTGGCGGAACAGATGCCGCCTTGCCCGATGATCGGAATGCCGTGCCGGCGCGCGACCTCGTAGACCTGGTGCACCTTCAATAGTGCGATGGGTTTGATCGCCGGTCCCGACAGGCCGCCTTGTACGTTGCCGATGATCGGCCGGCGTGTATTCACGTCGATTGCCATGCCCATGACGGTGTTGATCACCGCCAGTGCGTCGGTCCCCGCTTCGATGCAATGGCGGGCATTCTCGCGAATGTCCGTCTGATTGGGTGATAGTTTCGTGATCAGTGGCTTGCTCGTGACCGCCCGGCAGGCGGCGACCACGCGGCCCGACATCTGCGGGTAGTTACCGAATTGGACGCCGCCTTCCTTGATGTTCGGGCAGGAGATGTTGATCTCTATCGCATCGACCGGCGAGTCATCGAAGCGTCGAGTCACTTCGATGTAATCCTCGATCGTGGAGCCGCAAACGTTGGCGATGAAGCGCGTCTCGCTGAAGTCCAGGCTGGGCAGGATCCGGGTCACGACCTGATCCACCCCGGGATTCTGCAGGCCGATCGCATTGAGCATGCCCATGGGCGTTTCATAGACTCGATGCGCCGGATTGCCCAGGCGCGGCTCCAGTGTCGTGCCTTTCAGTACGATCGCGCCCGCGTCGCGGTTGGAGAACCCCTCGACGCGGGTGTATTCCTCGCCGAAGCCGACGCAGCCGGACAGCAGCACGATCGGCGAGGCGAGCTTGAGTCCGCAGAAATCGATGGCAAGGTCGACGGGCATGGGCAGGTCGGCAAAATTAAGTCGGTACTTGGTGACTAGTGTAGCGGCGAAGGCCGCTCGTTTGGCACTATCCGCCCGTGTTTCACGTCATCCTCTACCAGCCGGAAATCCCACCGAACACCGGCAACGTCATTCGCCTGTGCGCCAATACCGGCTCCCGGCTGCACCTGATCCGGCCGCTGGGCTTCGACATCGGTGAAAAAGCCGTGCGGCGCGCAGGAATGGACTACGCCGAGCTGGTCCACGTCACCGCCTGGGATTCGCTGCAGGAGTGCCTGGGGACATTGCGGGTAGCGCGCTGGTTTGCGGTTTCCACCCGCGCCGCAGTGCGCTACGACTCGGTGCGCTACGGTGCGGGCGACGCCTTCGTGTTCGGCCCGGAAACGCGCGGTTTGCCTGCGGACGTGCTCGACGCCTGCCCGGACGGTCGACGCTTGCGTATTCCCATGCGGCCCGGAAACCGCAGCCTGAATCTTTCCAATTCCGCGGCCGTGGTCGTCTATGAGGCGTGGCGCCAGCAGGAATTTTCCGACGCTTGAGTCCGACACGGCCGGGTGAGCCGGCCGGCTCTATTCGGGCTTCAGCGCCCGGCTCATCAGCTCCTTCACTGCCTCCCGCGGCGGGATGCTTTCGTACAGCACCCGATAGACTTGTTCGCAGATCGGCATTTCCACCTGGGTTCTGAGCGCGACATTGCGCACGGCGCGCGCCGCCAGCAGGCCCTCCACCACTTGCCCGATCGCCTGTTGGGCGCTGGCCACGCTGTCGCCGCCGGCCAGTGCCAGGCCGAAACGGCGATTGCGCGACTGATTGTCGGTGCAGGTGAGCACCAGATCGCCCAGCCCGGCCAGGCCCATGAAGGTTTCCTTGCGCGCGCCCAGTGCCACGCCCAGCCGGGTCATCTCGACCAGGCCGCGCGCGATGAGCGCAATGCGGGTATTGGCGCCGAAGCCCAGGCCATCGGAAATACCTGCTCCGATAGCCAGCACATTCTTGATCGCCCCGCCGACCTCCACCCCGATGACATCGGTGGAGGTATAGGCGCGGAAATTTTCTCCGGACAGGCGCTGTGCCAGCTCGCTGGCGAAGCCCGGGTCGCTGGCGGCGACGGTCATGGCGGTCGGCAATCCCGCGCCGACCTCACGCGCAAAGGTCGGACCCGACACCACGGCGGTGGGCACCCGCTCCCCGAGTACCTGGCGTGCGACTTCATGGGGCAATGCCCCGGTCGCCTGTTCGAAGCCCTTGGTCGCCCAGCCCACTCGCGCGGTGTCGCGCAGATGCGGCGCGATTTGTTGCATGACACCGCGCAATGCATGGCTGGGTACCACGATCAGCAGGTCGCGGCTGGCCCTCACCGCCGCGGCCAGGTCCGCCTCGATGGTCAGGGACGGCGGAAACGCAGCCTCGGGAAGGTAGCGGGCGTTGCGGCGGTCGCGCTCGAACTCGGCCAGTTGCGCACGGTCGCGCCCCCACAGGAACGTGGGGCGCGACAGCCGTGCCAATTGAATCGCGAGAGCTGTTCCCCAGGAACCGGCGCCCAGCACCGTGCACGGCGCGGCCGGCATGACGGAGGTCAGTTCACCGAGGCGGCTGGCGCCTGTGGCGACTGTTGCTGCTCCTGCTGGGCGCGCTCCGCCGCCTGATTGAACAGCGATTCGAAGTTCACCGCCGGCAGCAGGAACGGCGGGAAGCCGCCCTTCGTCAGCAGATCGGAAACGACCTGGCGCGCATAGGGCAGCAGGTAGTTCGGGCAGAAGATGCCCAGCAGTCGCTGCATGTCCTGCGTCGGTATGTTGCGGATACCGAAGGCGCCGGCCTGCTGCAGTTCGACCAGCCATACCGTCTTTTCCCCGGACTGTGCCTCGACGCGTACCGTCAGGACGACTTCCTTGAGATCGCCGCCCAGGTCGTTGACCAGGGTGTTCAGATTCAGATTGATGGTCGGATTGGTGGCGCTGGGATCGATTCGGGGGCCGCCGGGCGCCTCGAAGGAGACGTCCTTGACATAGACCGCCTGCGGCGCGAACTGGGGCGCATTGGGGTCGCTGGCCTGCCCGTTGGCGGCGGGTTCGTTGGCAGCGGGTACTTCGTCAACCATGATTCAAATCCTCTTTATGAAACTTACTCGGCGTGCCGCCGATTCAGGATGCCGATTAGAAACTCAGCGCGTCACGTCCAGCAAGGGGGCCAGCAATGTATCCAGCTCGCCCGAGCGCTCGAGTGCGGCCAGGTCATCATAACCGCCCACATGTAGCTCCCCGATGAAGATTTGAGGAACAGTGCGACGACCGCCGCTTCGTTGCAGCATCGCCTCGCGCTGTCCGGCCTCCTCGTCGACCTTGATTTCACGGAATGCGACGCCCTTGCGTTGCAGCAGCGCGCGGGCGCGCTGGCAATAGCCGCACCAGGCCGTGGAATACATCAGGATTTCCGCTGTCCGGCCGGCAGCGGGGACGACGGCCGGGTTGTCGTTCGAGGTCGTGCTCATGTCCGCTTGCCTTCCTTGCGCCCGGCACTCTTGCTGATCACTGGAAGGTTTTCCTGGCGCCAGCTGTGCAGCCCGCCGCGCAAGGTGACGACCTTGTTGAAGCCCGCGGCGCGCAGCGCCCTGGCGGCGGCGGCAGACGACAGGCCGCTGTCGCAATAGACTACGACGGGCTTGTCCTTGTAGCGCTTGAAGGTTTCGGCGCGTTGCGTCACTTCCGCCGCTGGCACATGGCGGGCGTCGATGATATGACCTGCCTCGTAGTCCTTGTCCGCGCGCACGTCAAGGAACAGTGCGCCGCCGTTGGCCAGCTTGACCGCGTCCGCGGAGCCGACGGCCTGCGAACCGCGCGCACGCTGGCGCATCTCGATCACAATGGCCAGAACGGCGAGAATGGCCGCCGCGGCGACCAGAAACGGATGATTAGTGGTGTATTCGAAGAATCGATTCATTGCAGCTCGATCCAGGCGGAGCACTGATGGGCGTCCCGCAAAAGAGGGTCCCGCAGGCGCGTATCGCACTGACGGACATACCAATGACATGCCCGCCGAGAGTATTCCACAGGGTCCGTCCCGGCCTCCGACCCGACGCGCCGCGCGGGCGGACTGCCCGGCACGTCAGAGAGAGTCCCGGAAGGACGCCCGCAAGGAATTCGCGGAGGACCTGAAAAGGGCGCGCAGTATAGCAACAGCGATCCCGGCCGGCTTGCCATCGCGCGTGGCCCCGCGGCGGGATGCCCCTCGGACAGTGCCGCCGGCGTCCCGGACGCCCGGGGTCGCCGTCCTGGCGGCGCTGTCGTTGCTGTTGCTGTCGCTGGCATCGTTTCAAGTGTCCGCGGCCGGCGTGGGCGCGAAGGAAAACGAGCTCAAGCAGGTGCGGGGCCGTATCGAATCGATCCGCAAGGCGATCCATGCCGACGCCGAGCGCCGCGATGCGCTCAGCGGTGAGCTGAAGCGGGCTGAGCTGGAAGTGCAATCAGCGCGCGAACGTCTGGGCGCGGTGAGAACCCAGCGCGCGGCCGCCGAACGTCGACTGGCCCAACTCACCACTGAGCAAGCGGACACACGGCGCAAGATCGCGCTCGAGCGCGAGGCGTTGGCGGGCGAGCTGGCGGTTGCCTACATGAATGGCCGGCAGGAGCAGCTCAAATTGCTTCTCAACCAGGGCGACCCGGCGCAACTGGGGCGCATGATGGCGTATTACGGCTACTTTGGGCGCGCGCGGGCCGAGCGCATCACGGGGATCAGCGAGCATCTGGCCCATCTGGAGCTGCTCGCGGAGCGCATCGGCGCTGAAACCGCCCGGCTCAAGACCTTGGAGCGGGATCAGGAACGCGACCTGCAGACCTTGGCGGGCGCGCGCGAGCGGCGCGCCCAGACCTTGGCTCAAGTGCAGTCCAAGCTCAAGACACGCAACGATGAGCTGGCCAAGCTGCAGCGCGATGCGAATGCCCTGGAGAAGCTGGTGGAGGAGTTGCGTCGGGCCATCGAGGAGTTTCCCCAGCTCGCCGAGCAGCCGTTTCAGCGCCTCAAGGGCAAACTGCCCTGGCCGGTGAAGGGTGGGTTGCTGGCGCGATTCGGACAGGTGCGCGCCGGCGGACCCCTGAAGTGGCAAGGACTGATCATCGCCGCGGCCCGCGGTACGCAAGTGCGCGCCCCGTACTACGGCCGGGTCGTTTATGCGGACTGGCTGCCGGGGTTGGGCCTGCTCGTGGTACTGGACCACGGCGGCGGATACATGAGCCTGTATGGCCACAACGAGCAGTTGTACCGCAAGGTCGGCGATCGAGTGTCTCCCGGGGACGCCATCGGCGTGGTCGGGGATTCCGCCGTCGGTCAGCCGGGGTTGTATCTGGAGATTCGCCAAGGCAAGCAGGCATTGAATCCACAGGACTGGTTGAGCAAGTGAAGCCTGCCGCGCGTCAGGGTTTTGCTGCATCCTCTGCCGCATTGGCCTGCAACGGACCGTGTACTATTCTTCGGCTACCTCCTGGCGAGTTTTCGATCGACTTGCGATGTCGCGCTTACCCATGCCACTGCGCCTAGTACTGATTCTAGCGATCGGAGCCCTCGCCGGGTTCGGCCTTTCTATCGGGCCTGTGGTGCAGGCCGAGCGCAAGATCGAACCGCCGGCGCCGACGACCATTGCCCAAGCGGAACAAGTCGAACAGGTCCTGCCGTGGCAGGATGCGCGGCTGCTGGCGGAAGTGCTGGAGCGTGTGCGGCGCGACTACGTGGAAACCATTTCCGACCAGGAACTCATCGAGGCGGCGATCCGCGGCATGATTGCCGGCCTGGATCCGCACTCCGCGTTTCTGGATCGCGATCAGTTCGAAGATATACGCATCAGTACCAGCGGCGAATACTCCGGCGTGGGGATCGAAGTGGCGCTGGAGAGTGGCCGGGTAATGGTGGTCTCGCCTATCGATGATGCGCCCGCGGCGCGTGCCGGCATGCTGGCTGGCGATACCATCCTCGCCATCGATGATGTTCCGGTGGACCTGGAGAATCTGTCGGATACCATCGATCGCATGCGCGGCCGGGTCGGCACGCCGGTCAAGATCACCGTCGCGCGCAGTTCGCTGGCCGATCCGCTGGAGTTCACGCTCTCGCGTGCCAATGTCCAGGTGCACAGCGTGACCAGCGACCTGCTCGAGTCGGGGCTGGGTTACGTGAAGATTTCTCATTTCAGCGATACCACGGCCGCGGATGTCGAGCGCGCGCTGGCGACGCTGAAAAAAAGAAACCGCGGCATCCTGCAAGGCCTGGTGCTCGATTTGCGCGACAACCCTGGCGGCGTACTGGAAGCGGCCGTGGGCGTATCCGATGTGTTCCTGGATACGGGAGTCATCGTCACCGCCGATGGCAGGGCCCAGGACGCCCGGTTCGAAATGGACGCCCGGCCTGGCGATGCGCTCGAGGGTGCGCCGATGATCGTGCTGGTCAACGGCGGCTCTGCATCGGCGTCGGAGATCGTCGCCGGGGCCCTGCAGGATCATCGGCGCGCCCAGTTGGTCGGAAGCCAGACCTACGGCAAGGGATCGGTGCAGACGGTCATGCCCTTGTCCGATGGCCACGCGATCAAGCTCACGACATCCCGCTATTTCACGCCCTCCGGTGCGTCGATCCATGAGCTCGGCATTACGCCCGACGTCCTCGCCGACAGCAAGGATGCGAAGCAGGAGGATCATGAGCTGCAGCTTGCATTGACGATGCTCAGGCAGCCTGGTGCGATCCGGCAGAGCCGCGCGCCGTAGCACGACATATGAAGGCGGACCCACCGACGTCTGCCGATACCCAGGAGTTCGCGACTCGGGCGATACTCTGGCTGCAACTGATCGCATTGGCTGTCGGCGCGCTGCAGTTCGCATTCGCCCCCGCCATGGTAGAGCGGCCTCTGCTGGCGGCAGGCGCGCTGGCATTGCTGACCGCGAGCACACTGCTGGGGCGTACGGTCCGGGCGCTGCAGCATCCGCTATTGCGCCAGCATCGCTTCGAACTCGCGGCGCTGGTGGCGTGCGTCACCTTGCTGGCAGGGGCCACTGGCGCGGCGCATAGCCCATTGGTGATGCTGTATCTGCTGCCGCTGGCAGGCACGGCGCTGGCTTTCGGCAGCGTATGGCCGGTCCTGCTGCTTGCCGTGCTGGTCGCAGCATTGGGTTTCCTGCTCGGCGCGTTGACTCCCGATCTCGTGGTCAGCTCGCCCGCCTTCGCCGTGCAGTTGTTCACCGTCCTGGCTCCCGCCACCGTGGTGGCACTGGCGCTGGCCGCTTTGACCCATCTGATGAGCCGCGCGACACGACAGATCGACGACCTGGCAGCCACCGACGCATTGACCGGCCTGCTGAATCTGCGCTCGTTCGAGAAAGCCCTGCAGCAGGAACACCGCAAGGCGGAGCGTTTCGCCCGCACCTATTCCATCCTGATCGTGGACGTGGACGACCTGACGCAAGTCAATGAGACGCTTGGCCATGAGGCCGGCAGCGAGGTGCTCGGTGCGGTTGCGGCGGCATTGGTGCGCTCGATCCGCAGCTCGGATGTCGCCGCGCGCCTGGGGGGCGACGAATTCGTGATACTGCTGGTGGAAGCCAATGCCGCGATCGGTGTTTCCATTGCGCACCGCATTCGCCACAACGTCCACTCCAGCAGCGTGTCGGTCGCGCATCGTATCGTTCGCGCCGATGTCAATGTCGGGATCGCGAGTTTTCCCGAGGATCATCTGTATCCGAAGGAACTGATGATCCTGGCCGAGCAGCGCATGCAGCAGGATCGTGAATTGCGCCGTCCGCCGGCGGCGTAGCGGGCGCGGTTCACGGCCATCGGGGGCGGCGCGCTAAGATGGCGCCCCCGCTGTGGCATTTCCGAGGGCACGTTCATGATCGGTTTTCTTCTTCGCGTCGCCATCGTGGCGCTTGGACTGTGGCTGGCGGCGCAGATCTTCACCGGCCTGAACTTCGACGGACCCGGCAGTTTGCTGGCGGCGGCAATACTGCTGGGTATTGTCAATGCGATTGTCCGGCCGATCGCCGTGATTCTGACCCTGCCCCTGACCCTGGTGACCCTGGGTCTGTTTCTGCTGGTCATCAATGCCGCCATGCTTGGCTTGGTCGCGCTGCTGCTGGGCGGGTTTCAGATCAGCAGCTTCTGGACCGCCCTCGGCGCGTCGCTGATCGTCAGCCTGACCTCATGGCTGGCTTCCGGCCTTATCGGCAACAGCGGCAGAGTCGAAGTGATCGGCCGTCGGCGCGATCTGTAGCATTGGCCGGTGTGCGCGCCTTGGGCGAATGCTCAAGGCGCGTGGCCCGCAATGCATTTACTGCGGCGGCGCAGCCGGATCCTGCGCCGCATCGCGCGCGCCCGAGCGCGCAATGCGATAAAGCAAGTAGCCGATCGCTGCGAACATCACCAGTCCCACGGCTTCGCCGAACTGCAGCCCGCCGGGCAGCGCCAGCACGTCGGCCTTGCCGGCCGCGACGATCGGGATGGCGATCAAGATCCCCATCAGCGCCTCCCCGGTAATCAGCCCCGCCGAGAACAGCACGCCCTTGCGATGGATGCGTTCGGCTGCATCCCGGTCGTTGTGTACCCCCGATGCGCGCTCGACCAGATGTGCCAGCAGGCCGCCGAGGAAGATCGGCACCGTGAGATCCAGCGGCAGATAAATGCCGACCGCCGCCGCCAGCACCGGCACGCGAAAACTCGCGCCGCGCTTTTTCAGTACTTCGTCGATGATGATGATCACCGCGCCGATCGCCGCGCCGATCCAGATCAGATTCCAGGGCAGCTCGCCGCCGAACAGGCCATTTGCCACGGATGCCATCAAGGTGGCTTGCGGCGCGAGCAGGGGGTTGGGGTGCGACTCGGTCGGTACGCCGATGCCGTAAGCCTTTGCCAGCAGGTTCAGTACCGGCGCCATGACCAACGCACAGGAAATCGCACCGATGGCCAACATGACTTGCTGGCGCCAAGGCGTGGCACCGACGATGTAGCCGCATTTGAGATCCTGCAGGTTGTCGCCGGCAATCGCCGCCGCGCAGCACACGACGGCGCCGATCATGATCGCTGCGATCGGCCCGAGCGGCGCCTCGCGCCCCATCAGGATCGACAATACCAGCGACGCGAACAGGATGGTGCCGATCGTGATGCCCGAGACGGGATTGTTCGACGAGCCGACCAGGCCCGCCATGTAGGCCGAGACGGAGCTGAACAGGAATCCCGCCACGATCATGATGATCGTCATCGGCAGCGATACCGCGAAACTCGAGACGATGGCCTGATACAGCGCCGCCAGGGGCAGGGTAAAGACCACCAGGCCGATCAGCACCGCCTTCATCGGCAGGTCCTGTTCCGTGTGGGCGATTACCTTGGTGGCGCCGGCGCGGGTTGCGGCAAGTCCGCTGCGAAAACCGGACATGATCGAGCTGCGCAGCGCGACCAAGGTCCAGATGCCGCCGATCAGCATCGCGCCCACGCCCAGGTAGCGAATCTGCGCGCTCCAGATCGTCCCGGCGGCATCTTCGGCACTGAGGCCGGCGAGCCGGGCGGCGAACATCGGATCCGTGTCCAGGAAATAGGTGCTATACAGGGGGATGGCGATATTCCAGGACAGGATGCCACCCGCTACCACCACGATGCCGATGTTCAGCCCCACGATGTAGCCCACGCCCAGCAGCGCCGGCGACAGATTGGTACCGATGTAAGCGATGGCCTTGCCGAGGAAGCTGGCGTGTGCGGCAGCGTCCGGCACCAGCCGCAGGCCACTGGCCGCCAGCAGCTTGGCCGTTGCGCCGAGTCCGGCCGCGCCAGCCAGCACACGCATCCCCTGACCGGGGTTCTCGCCTGCCTTGAGCACTTCCGCGGCCGCCTTGCCTTCCGGAAAGGCGAGCTGCTGGTCGACGATCAGCGAGCGCCGCAGCGGTACTGAGAACAGTACGCCCAGCACCCCGCCCAGCCCCGCGATGGCCAATACCCACGAATACTTGAAGTCGTCCCAGTAGCCCAGGATCACCAGCGCCGGGACGGTGAAGATCACGCCGGCTGCGATCGAGGAACCTGCCGAGGCGCCGGTCTGCACGATGTTGTTTTCCAGGATGTGCCCGCCCCCCAGGGCGCGCAGCACGGCCATGGATACCACCGCCGCGGGGATGGCGGTCGCGATCGTCAGTCCGGCGAACAATCCGAGATAGGTATTCGCGGCGGCGAGGATCATCGCCAGGATGATCGACAGAATGATGGCGCGGGGCGTGAGTTGCGGCGCTGGAATGGTGCTCATGGATGGATGCAGACCTTGTGACCAGGTTTTCTTGTAGACCAGGATCGGATGCCGCTTGGGCGGTTACTTCCTTGCGATGTGGCTATTTCACGCCGCCCATCAGCCGCTTCACCGGCTTGCTGAGCAATAGCAGCACCACCCCGGCGCCGACGATGAAGTAGACGAACTTCATGAACTGTCCTGGCATGGCCGCGATGTTGTCGGTCTCGAATATGCCGGCCAGCAGGCCGGCGGCAAGATTTCCCACCGATGTTGCCAGGAACCACACGCCCATCATTTGCGATACGAAGCGTGCTGGTGCGAGTTTGGTCACGTAACTCAGGCCCACCGGACTCAGGCACAGTTCGCCATAGGTATGCAGCAGGTAGGTGAGTGCCAGCAGATAGGGCATGGCCTGGTCGCCGCGGGCGACGATGCTGGCTGCGGCGACCATGAACAGGAAGCCCAGTCCGAGCAGGATCAGTGCCAGTCCGAATTTCGCGGGCGCGGAGGGATCCAGGTTGCGCCTGGCCAGCCCCACCCACAGCATCGAGAATGGCGCGGCGAAAATCAAAATGAAGATCGAGTTCAGAGATTGGAACCAGGCGGTCGGAATCACGAAGTCGATGGCCTCGATGGTGCGATCGACGTAGCGTTCGGCAAACAGGTTCAAAGATGCGCCGGTCTGCTCGAAGCCCGCCCAGAACAACGCACAACCGACGAACAGGAACAGGATGACCAGCATCCTTTTCTTTTCGATGCCGTCGAGCCCCGCGAATAGAAACATGTAGGCAAAGTAGCCAATCGCGATGATCGTCAGCAAGACACCGGTCGTCTGCGCCAGGATGAGCGGATTCACTTCCACCACGCCGGTGAGCACCAGCAGGTAGGCCAGCACGATGCCCGCCACCAGTGCGCCAACGGTCATCCATCCGCGGCGGCGAACGGCGCTGTCGTCTTCCCCGTGCGCATCCGAGATGCGCAGGCCCGCATCGCCGAGATGGTGCTGGAACAGCTTGTACTGCACCAGGCCGGCAATCATCAGGATCGAGCCGGCTGCGAACGCGGGGCGCCAGCCATAATGGTGCGCCAGCAGCCCGGTGACGATCGGGCCCAGGAAGGCGCCGAGATTGATGCCCATGTAGAAAATGGTGAAACCGGCATCCCGGCGGCCGCCGCCTTCCGGATACAAGTCGGCGACCATTGCGCTGACGTTCGGTTTCAACAGGCCGACGCCGCATACGATGACGATCAGTCCGGCATAGAACGTCGAGGCGGTCGAGCCGATCGCAAGCAGCGCATTACCGATGGCGATCAGGATGCCGCCATGCCAGACCGCGCGCCGCGCGCCGATCAGACGATCGGCCACCCACCCGCCCGGCAGGCACAGGATGTAGGAAGCCGAGATGTACAAGCCATAGATCGCGGTCGCGATCTTGTCGTCCAGGCCGAAACCGCCACGGGTCGCATCGGCGAGGAACAGCACCAACAGGGCCCGCATCCCATAGTAGGTGAAGCGCTCCCACATTTCGGTGAAGAACAGCGTCGCCAGTCCGCGGGGATGACCGAGGATCTGTGGGCCGGATGTCGGTTGGCGCTCGCTGCCCTGGGTAGTGCTGGGGGTCATACGAAGTGACGCTCCATCCTGCAGATTGGAGGCGCTCGGACGACCGGCGCCGGTGGGCCTGTTTTAGTAGGGATGTTTGCCAGAGAGCGAGTCTGTCCGAATTCTGCTGCCCAGGGCAAGACAGGGAGCGACAAGTGAGCAAGAACAGGACCAGACAAGGGCGGGCATCGCTGCGTCCCATCGCGGTGGATCCATTCTCATCGACGGGGACGGCACGCGGCGCCCGTGATCCAGGTGCTTTTCAGCCGCTGGCGTCGTGTTGTTCGTTGTGCTCTCTTTGCTGCTTTTCCTTGAGCAGGATCCGCGACATGACGATGCCCACTTCGTACAGCAGGTACATCGGCACGGCCATGAAGGATTGCGAGATGGCATCCGGCGGCGTGAGGAAGGCGGCCACGATGAAAATACCAAGAATGACGTAGCCGCGATGCTTGGTCATCGATTCCACCTTGACCAGCCCGGTGGATGCCAGCAGCACCGTCGCAACAGGGATCTCGAAGGCGATGCCGAAGGCAAAAAACAGCAACACCACGAAATCCAGGTAGTTCGACATGTCCGTCATGATCTGCACGCCGATCGGCGCCGTGCTGGTGAGGAAAGCGAACATCAGCGGGAAAACCACGAAATAGGCGAAGGCCGCGCCAGCGTAGAACAGTACGATGCTGGAGATGAGCAGCGGCAGCGCGAAGCGCTTCTCTTTCCTGTACAGGCCCGGTGCGACGAACGCCCAGGCCTGGTACAAAACATAAGGCATGGCCAGGAACAGCGCCACGAACAGCGCCAGCTTCAAGGGGGCCATGAACGGTGCGACTACGCTGGTCGCGATCATCGATGCGCCGAGCGGCATTTTCTCCAGCAGCGGCAGCGCGATCATCGAGAACAGTTCGTTGGAAAAGATCGCGCAGGGCACGAACAGTATCGCGGTCGCGAGCACGGCGCGCATCAGGCGCCCGCGCAACTCGACCAAGTGCGAGATCAGCGTGCCTTCGGCGAGCTGCTCGCGATCCTCATCACTCATGGCGCCGTTTTCGTCGTGGAGTCGGAAGTTGCCGCTGAAGCCTCATCCGCCGTCTGCGGCGCCACCGCCTCGACTGGCTCGGAGGGCACGGTCGCGGCCTCGTCG
>JBEBRC010000037.1:0-18644 GCA_040395055.1 Steroidobacter denitrificans | reverse complement strand
CGGTTGGCCGCAATGTAGGAGCCCAGCCACCCCAGGACGGCGCCGCTGAGCAGCATGATGGCGGACGGTTCGAGTCCCAGGCTGTGAAGCTGGAAATCGCTGCCATACAAACCGGCGACCCGGCCAATAGGCTGGCGCAGCAAGGCAATCGCGACGAATGTAATGAGCAGCGCCGTGAGCCCTCCGCCCAGTCCATACCAGACGCCGTTGTACAGGAACGGACGACGCACGAAGCCGTCGCTGCCGCCGACCAGCTTGGTGACTTCGATTTCGTCGCGCCGGTTCTGGATGTCGAGCCTGATCGTGTTGCCGACGATCACCATGACGCCCAAGGCGAGTACCGCCGCGGCGATGGCGAGCGCCGCGCGGATGGCGGCAAGAATCGCCTCCAGCCGATTCACCCAGGCGGTGTCCAGTTGAACGATTTCCACCGACGGCAGGGAGCGGATGTCGGCGGCGAGGCTTTCGAGGCTGACCGCGCTCGCATGCTCGGGCGCCGCCGCGACGATGAGCGTGTGCGGCAGCGGATTTTCGTTCAAGGAATCGATCGCGGATCCGAAGCCGGAATCGCGGCGGAAAGCCTTCAGGGCGTCATCGGCCAGGATCAGCTCGACGCTTGCCACATCACGGCGCTGGCGCAGCCGTTCGGCGATGCTGCGCGCGTCGTCCGCGGACGAGGGGCGCTTGAGAAATACCGACAGGTCGACCGCGCGGTTCCAGCTGCCAGTCGCGCTCTGGGCGTTGGTGACCAGCAGATGCAGGCAGGCGGGCAGCGCCAGTGCAATGCCGATGACCAGGATAGTGAGCATGGTGGCCAGCTTGTGCTGCAACAGCCGTCCGAGCGAGCCGAACAGAGTCTGCAGATGGCGTGTAATCCAGGCCGTCATGGCGACCACCCCTCGCCGTGAGCGAGCAACGTGCCCGGGTCCAGCAGATTCGCTGCGCCGCTCCCCGCGGCGGCCTCGGGGACGATGGCCGAGTCGCTTGCCAGGCGGCCGCCTTCCAGGCGTATGCGCCGTACTGGAAAATGCTCCAGCAGGAACAGATCGTGACTGGCTACCAGCACCGTGACGCCGACTTCGTTGAAGCGCCGGAAAAGGTTCATGACTTCCAGCGACAGGTCCGGGTCCAGGTTGCCGGTCGGTTCGTCCGCAATCAGCAGCGGCGGTTTGCTGACGACAGCTCGTGCAATGCCAATGCGTTGCTGCTCGCCGGTGGATAATTCCAGCGGCACGCTGCGCTCGCGTCCCAGCAACCCGACCTGGTCGAGCGCGGCGCGCACTCTCCTGCCGATCTCCTTGGTGCCGATGCCGGCGATGATGAGCGGCAGTGCCACATTGTCGAAGATCGTGCGGTCGTGAAGCAGCTTGTGATCCTGGAACACCATGCCGATCCGGCGGCGGAATGCCGGTATTTTCGAGCGCTTCACGCCGGCGACATTCTGGCCGTTGACGATCAGCTGACCGCGGCTTGGGCGCTCGATGAGCGAGATCAGCTTCAGCAGGCTCGATTTGCCGGCGCCGGAATGCCCGGTAAGGAACACGATTTCTCCGGCGGCGATTTCCAGCGACAGGTCGCTCAGCGCCTCGCGGCCGTTCGGATAGCGTTTGGATACGTGATCGAAGCGGATCATTCTTGGCGAAGCTCTGCGCAGCCGGTCACAGTGGAGGCGAAGCTTAGCAGTTGACGGCGGCGCAAAGCTTTCGCGGCAGGCCTCTTGCGGCGACTTCGCATGACGCCCCCCGGGACGCCGTCCAACGCCGTCGCCCAGGCATTTGACGGTGCTTGCAAGGTGATTGCCATCTGCAACGGATCGCCGGTCAGTCTTTTCTAAGTAGCGCGTCGACGAAGGCTTCGGCATCGAACTGCGCAAAATCCTCGGCGCTCTCACCGATGCCGAGATAGCGGATGGGGATATCGAGCTCGCTGGCGATGGCGAACACGATGCCGCCCTTGGCGGTGCCATCGAGCTTCGTCAGTACGATCCCGGTCACTCCCAGCGCTTCGTGGAACAATCGCGCCTGCTGCAGCGCATTCTGGCCCTGGCTGGCATCGAGTACCAGCAGCACTTCGTGCGGCGCGCCGGAGTCGACGCGACCCATGACGCGTTTCACCTTGCGCAGTTCGTCCATGAGATTCGATTGGGTGTGCAGGCGTCCGGCCGTATCGGCCAGCAGGACATCGATGCCGCGTGCCTGGGCGGCCTGCATGGCATCGAAGGCCACGGCGGCCGGGTCGGCGCCCGTGGCCTGCGCGATCACGGTGACGTCGTTGCGCTGGCCCCAGATCTGAAGCTGTTCCACCGCCGCGGCGCGGAAGGTATCGCCCGCCGCAAGCATCACTTTCAAATCCTGCGATTTCAGGCTCCGGGCCAGCTTGCCAATGGTCGTGGTCTTGCCGGCGCCGTTGACGCCCACCACCAGGATCGCGAACGGCGCGCCACTGCGCTCTATCGTGAGCGGCCGGGCCCTGGGCAGGAGAATTTCCAGCAAAGCGCCGCGCAGGGCGGCGATAAGCGCATCGAGATTGCCGAGTTCCTTGCGGGCGACTTGCTTGCGCAGTCGCTGCAGGATCCTTTCGGTCGTTTCCACGCCGACATCTGCCGTGATCAGGCGCGTCTCGAGCTCCTCCAGGACGCTGTCGTCGATGCGCCCGCCCGGCAGCAGGTTGGCAAGATCGTAGGTCAGCCATGAATCGCCGCGATTGAGCTTCTCGCGCAGGCGTTTGAACAGGCTGGGCTTGTCCGCCGCCGCGGGGCTGTCAGGGGCGGGTTTGGGTTTGAGGAAGCCAAGCATGGGGATAGTTTTCCAAAGGCAGTAGACCAATAAACAGGTAGCAAGGCGGGGCGGCCGGCATGCCGCAACCGTGCCGGCGTGGGTGTCCGGGGGCTGGCTCGCGCGATGCTTCGGGGTCAGGGATCGCCCGCATGAGCACGCAGTTGCTTTATGATCGCATTTTATCATCGACACGGGATGGCTGGCGTCGTCAGCAAAAGAACCGCGCGCAGCGCAACCGCAGCGAACCAGTTGCGCATCATCGGGGGGCGCTGGCGCGGGATGCGCATCGCATTTCCCCAGGTGAAGGCCATCCGGCCCTCGCCTGACCGGGTGCGCGAAACCTTGTTCAATTGGCTGCAGCCGCATATCGCGGGCGCCGCCTGCCTGGATCTGTTCGCCGGCAGCGGCGCGCTGGGCCTGGAGGCGTTGTCCAGGGGGGCGGCGCACGTCACGTTCGTCGATAGCGAGGCGCAGGTCGGGCAACATCTTGCGGCGGCGTTGCGGCGCCTGGGCTCCAGCGAGGCGCAGATTCATGTGGAAAGCGCGAGCGGCTTTCTGCGTCGCCCGCCACGTCGCTTCGACATCGTCTTTCTCGATCCTCCCTTTGCCTCCGGCTCGTTGCCGCCGATGTTCGAGGCGCTCGCGCAAGGCTGGCTCGGCCCCGATGCACTGGTGTATGTCGAAAGTCCTGCCGGGATGCCGCTGCCGCCGCTGCCGGCATCCTGGCTCGTGCATCGGGCCAAGCGAGCCGGCCAGGTCGGTTATCATCTGCTGCGAACGGGGCACGTCAGCCCCGAGACAGCGATCCTCGGGACCCATGATCCAGCAGATTGAGGTTTAGGCCATGACCGGCGCGATGTACCCCGGCACGTTCGATCCGATCACGAACGGGCATCACGACCTTGTGCGGCGCGCAGCCGCCATTTTCGATCGAGTCGTCGTGGCGGTGGCCGCGAATCCCGGCAAGGCGCCGCTGTTTACCGTCCAAGAGCGGGTCGATCTGGCGCGCGAGGTCCTGGCCGACATCCCCAACGTCGAGGTCACCGGCTATGCCGGGCTGACGGTCGATTTTGCACGCCAGCACGACTTGAGCGTGGTCGTGCGCGGCTTGCGAGCGGTGTCGGATTTCGAATTCGAGTTCCAGCTGGCGACCATGAGCCGACACCTTACGGACAAGGTCGACTATGTGTTCCTCACGCCGGCGGCGCAGTTCAACTTCATTTCTTCCACCCTGGTGCGCGAAATTGCCAGCCTGGGCGGCAATGTCGGCCAATTCGTGCATCCGAGTGTCGAGACGGCCCTGCAGCGCGCCTGGGCGAAGCGCCATGCCGTCGTCTGAGGATCAATCATGACAGTCGCTTCGTATCTGCGGCATACCCGCCGCCTGCTGCTGCTGGCGCTGGTGGTGCCGCTGTGCGCCCTGGCGCAGGCAACGAACCCGGATGCGCGCGTACCGGCCAAGGCGGCAATCGCCAGTGCGCACGAGCTGGCGACGCAGGCGGGCATGGAGATCCTGCAGCAGGGCGGCAATGCCTTCGATGCCGCGGTAGCCGTCAGTGCCGCGCTGGCGGTCGTCGAGCCCAGCAGCTCGGGCCTGGGCGGCGGCGGCTTCTGGCTGCTGCACCGCGCATCCGATGGCTTTGAAACCATGGTCGATGCGCGGGAGGTCGCTCCCGCAGCGGCCACGCACGACATGTTCCTGGATGAGCAGGGGAATGTGGCAAGAGGCCGCTCCACCGCCACGGCGCTGGCGGCCGGCATTCCGGGCGAGCCGGCCGGTTTTGCGCACATCGCGCAAAAGTATGGCCGCCTGCCCTTGACGACCAGTCTGCAGCCAGCGATCCGTCTGGCGCGGGAAGGATTTGCGCTGAACACGCGCCTGCGCGGCGGCATCGAGGCCAAGCGCGACACTTTCAACGCCGGCGCGGCGGCCAAGGTGTTCCTGTCGCAGGGCAAGGTGCCGCCGGCGGGGGCAATCATCCGCCAGCCCGATCTGGTGCGCACCCTGACAGCCCTGGCCGAGCAGGGTGCCGACGGTTTCTACAAGGGACGTGTTGCACGCCAGCTGGTCGATGGCGTGAAGCAGCTGGGCGGGATCTGGTCCCTGGAGGACCTCGCCCGGTACCAAGTGAAGGAGCGAGAACCGGTTTATGGCGAGTATCGCGGCGCCCGCATCATTTCCGCGCCGCCCCCCTCGTCCGGTGGCGTCGGGCTGATCGATGCCCTGAATATCCTGTCCGGCTACGATCTGGAAGCGCTGGACAGCGCCACGCGCAAGCATCTGATCATCGAGGCCATGCGGCGCGTGCATCGGGATCGCGCCGAACTCCTGGGGGATCCGGATTTCGTGTCGGTGCCGACGCAGGAGCTCATCCATCCCTTCTATGCCGCAGGGCAGCGTGCGTCGATCCGCATGGATCGGGCCACTCCCAGTGCTGCATTGCCTGGAATCTCCAGTGTCGATCCGGGGCGCCAGACCACGCATTTCTCGATCCTCGATGCGCAGGGCAATCGAGTCGCGGGCACGATGTCCATCAACTTCTTCTTCGGCTCCGGCCTGATGGTGCCGGGCACAGGCGTGATGCTCAACAACGAGATGGACGATTTCGTCGCCAAGCCGGGGATTCCCAATGGCTTCAGGCTGGTCGGATCGGAGGCGAATACCATTCAACCGGGAAAGAGGCCCCTGTCGAGCATGACGCCGACATTCGTCGAGCGCCCCGATGGCTTGATGATCCTCGGCACGCCGGGTGGCAGCTACATCATGGGCATGGTGCTGCTGGCGACCCTGGACTGGCTCGAGGGCACGCCAGTGGAGCAGTTCATCAAGAAAGGCCGCTTCCATCACCAGTACATGCCGGACCGCCTGTCCTTCGAGCCAGAGGCGTTGACGGAGGAAGAGAAAGAGACTTTGCTGCGCTACGGCCACGACATCCGGGAATCCCGCCAGCCCGGCAACATGCAGATCGTGACCTGGGATTACGGCAGCGGTGAAGTCAAGGCGGTCTCGGATCCCCGCGGCGTCGGGGTGGGTGTGGTGTATTAGCGTTGGCAGCTGGGGCAGTAATAGGTCGAGCGCTGGCCCTGTACCAGCTGTTTGATGGCGGTGCCGCACAGGCGGCAAGGTTGCGCGGCGCGGTCGTAGACGAACAGCTGCTGGTGAAAATAGCCTGGCATGCCCTGCGGATTGATGTAGTCGCGCAAGGTGGTCCCGCCGGCGCGAATGGCATCGCACAGTACGTCCTTGATCGCCGTCGCGAGAGCGTCGAACTCCGAGCGCTTGATGCGCCCCGCCGCGCGCCCCGGGCGAATGCCGGCGCGAAACAGCGCCTCGCTGGCGTAGATGTTGCCTACGCCGACGACCCGCCGGTTGTTCATGAGCCACTGCTTGATCGCCATGCGATGGCCGCTGGCGGTCCGCGCCAGGTATGCGCCGTCGAATCCGTCGCTGAGGGGTTCCGGCGCCAGTGATTGCAGCAGCGGATGCTGCAGCGGATCGTGCGCGGTCCAGAGCAGGCAGCCGAATCGCCGCGGATCGTTGAAGCGCACGCAGAGGCCAGAGTCGAGGACGATGTCGACATGATCGTGTGCGATCGGTCTTGCTTCGTGAGGCATCAGTCGCAGGCTGCCCGACATTCCCAGATGCAGGATCAGGGTCCCGCGCTCCAGATCGAACAACAGGTATTTCGCCCGACGGCGCAGGTCGCGCACCTGTTGTCCTGCGGCGAGCCGCGGCAGTTCGGGTGGCACGGGCCAGCGCAGGCGGGACTCGCGCACGATCAGTCGTTGCAGCGTGTGCCCGCGCACCGCGGAGGCGATTCCGCGGCGAGTCGTTTCGACTTCCGGTAATTCAGGCATTTGCGATATTTTCAGGGTTTGGCCGCAATCATTGGGGGCGTCCCCGCATGGCGCCTGGGGCACCGTCGGAGTACCGTACGGACAGTGGCCGTCGGCCGCCCGCAGCGGGCCAGGGATTGACTCATTTGTGACGTCGCGGCGCGTCCGCTATAGTCAGGAGAGGCTTTGTCCTCGATTTCATTACTACTCCACAAATACAGGTCCCGCCGGTGAATCTTGATTTTCTCTACGGAATTCTGAACCTCGATTTCTGGGGTTACGTGCTGGTGACGTTCCTGATGGTGCAGTTCACCTTCATGGGCGTGACTCTCTACCTGCATCGCGATGCTACCCATCGCAGCCTCGATCTGCATCCAGCGCTGCGTCACGTATTCCGCTTCTGGCTCTGGTTGAGCTCGGGGATCGTCACTCGCGAGTGGGTGTCCGTGCATCGCAAGCATCATGCGCGTTGCGAGACGCCTGAGGATCCGCACAGCCCGGTGGTCTACGGCCTGAAGAAGGTACTGCTCGAGGGGGCGGAGTTGTATCAGGCTGAAGCGTGCAAACCGGAGACGGTCGAGAAGTACGGGCGCGGCACCCCGGATGACTGGATGGAGCGCAACGTCTACCTGAAGTATCGCAACATGGGCATCGTGGCGATGGTGGTCGTGGATCTGCTGCTGTTCGGTGTGCCGGGCATCATCGTGCTGGCGGTGCAGATGCTGGCCAATCCGCTGATGGCCGCCGGCGTCATCAATGGCGTCGGCCACTACTACGGCTATCGGAATTTCGAATGTCCGGATGCGGCGCGCAATGTGATGCCGTGGGGCTTCCTGGTGGCCGGCGAAGAGCTGCACAACAACCATCATGCATTCCCGAGTTCAGCCAAGTTCTCGGTGCACCGCTGGGAGTTCGACATCGGCTGGCTGTACATCCGTATTTTCCAGGCGCTTGGCCTGGCGCGCGTCATTCGGGTCGCGCCATCGCTGGCTCGCGTCGAGCCGCGCAAGCATGTCGACCTGGAAACCGTGCGCGCGATCATCGTCAACCGCATGCATGTGCTGCGTGATTACACCCGGCACGTCACATTGCCGGTGTTTCGCGAGGAGTTGCGCGTCGCCGGCGGCAAGCTCAGCGGCCGGGTGAAGAAGCTGCTGGTGCGCGAGCCGGTGTTGCTGGATCCGCAGGCTCAATCGCGACTGAGCGAAGTGCTGGCCTCGCACCAGACGCTGCATACCGTGCATGAGTTCCGCGAGCGCCTGCGTGTGATGTGGAACGGCACGCACATGAGCAACGACAAGCTGGTGCAGTATCTGAAGGACTGGGTGGCGCAGGCCGATGCCAGCGGGATCAAGGTCCTGCAGGACTTCGCGGCCACGCTGCGAGGCTATGCCATGCAGCCCGCCATGCAGCCGGCCTGAGTGGGGTCCGGCGGGATTCGCCGACAACGAAAAAGCCCGCCGAATGGCGGGCTTTTTTGATGCTCGAATCCAAGTAAGGCCTGGTGGGTAACGCCTTGCGGCGAACCGCCGGCCATCGATGGCCGGCTGGCTGCCCGGGGCAGTCCCCGGCAGGCAGGCGCCTACTTGATCTTCGCTTCCTTATAGGCCACGTGCTTGCGGACCTTGGGGTCGAATTTGCGCACTTCCATCTTGTCGGGATGGAGTCGCTTGTTCTTGGTGGTCGTGTAGAAGTGGCCGGTGCCAGCAGTGGACACGAGCTTGATCTTTTCACGCATGGTTCAAACTCCTCGAGAGTCGATTAGACCTTCACGCCCTTGGCGCGCAGGTCGGCGAGGATGGTCTCGATGCCTTTCTTCTCGATCGTGCGCAAGCCGTTGGCCGACACGCGCAGGCTGACGAAGCGGCGCTCGCTTTCCACCCAGAAACGCTGCACGTGCAGGTTGGGCAGGAAACGACGGCGATGCCGATTGTTGGCATGCGATACGGTGTTGCCGGTCATCGGCCGTTTGCCGGTGATCTGACAGACTCTGGACATGGCGGATTCCTCAAGGCTCCGGGATCGTGACTTGCGCTAAGGCGTTAGTCCGGGCCGGAGGTACAGAACACGGTCCGGATCCGGCGCGCGCAAAGCGGCTGCCGGGCCGGAGCAGGGTCAAAAACGAGTCGCGCTTTATACCAGCGCCGCCGCGCGAGAGCAACCTGGAACGCCGACAATGACGGATTTCGCGGCGAATCGTGGCCTGGCATGCACGCGGCTGCGGAGGCCGGGAGTCGTTTCGCGGCACTGAAGCGGCACTTGAAGTGCCAGCCCGATCGCGGCTCGCGCCGGCATTCGTCTGCCGGCGGTGCTACAGCAGGCCTCTTTCGACGAACGATTCGCAAACCCCGTCGCCGACCACCAGATGATCGAGCACCTGGATGTCGACCAGCGCCAGCGCCTCCTTCAGCCGTCGGGTGATGAGTTCGTCGGCGCGACTGGGCTCCGCCTGGCCCGAGGGGTGATTGTGCACCAGGATCACGCTGGCGGCGTTGCGCGACAGCGCCTGCTTGACGACCTCGCGCGGGTGGACGCTGGCACCGTCGATCGTCCCCCGAAACAGTTCTTCGAAGGCGATGACGCGATGACGATTGTCGAGATAGAGGCAGCAGAATACTTCGTGCGGCAGGTCGCGCAGCCGCATGCGCACGAATTCGCGAGTCAGCTGGGGATTCTCCAGCGCCGATCCTGCCTGCATCAGCTCCTGGTAGTGACGTCGGGCGAGTTCCAGGGCGGCCTGCAGGGTGACGTAGCCGGCGGTTCCCAGACCGTGCCGGGCGCACAGGTGAGTGCGACTGGCGGTCAGCAAGCCTCGCAGCGAGCCGAACTCGATCAGCAAGGAGCGAGCGAGGTCCAGCGCGCTTTGGCCCGGCACGCCGGTGCGCAGCAGAATCGCCAGCAGTTCGGCTTCCGTGAGCCCGGCCGGACCCAATGCCAGTAGCTTTTCTCGGGGCCGCTCGGCTTGCGGCCAGTTGCGGATCGACATGCCGAATGCTCCCGTGGTTGCCAGAAGCGGTATCGTGAGCCAGCCGGAGCGAGGAATTTCCTTGAATAAATGCCTGTTTGAGCAGAAATGCCAGCGATCGACCCGGCACGCAGCGTCCTGGGCAAGGCCCCTCGTGGCTGTGCTTGGGTTCCTTGCGGCCGCTGGCGAAGGCGGCGTAGCAAAGGCTGCTGCATCCCAGAGTGTGGTTCGCGAGACCCCCGAGCAGATGATCGCGCGCGCCGAAACGCTGCATCCAGCGAGTCTTTATCAGCTGGCGGCGCAGCTGCTTGGCGTCAAAGGGCGCGCCGATGAGGCGGTGAAGTGGTTCTATATCGGCCAATTGCGCTACCGGTTCCATCTGGCGGCAACCCGGCAGGCATCGGGCGCGAATGATCGGATTCTGTTCTCCGCCCTGAATGAAAGTGTGGGGCGGCCGATCAACGAATACGCATTCGGCGACGTCGATTCAGCCTTGGCGCAGATCGATGAAGCACTGCTGTGGGATGCAGCGCATGACAATCACCTGACGTCCAAGACTCGCCATGCGGAAAAATGGGCCGAGATTCGCCAAGGCTTGAGCGATCTGAGCGACAGCATGCTCGCCAAGAAGGAAGAAATTCGCCGCACACGGACAAAGAATGGCTTGCCCAACCGATAAGGCGCGGGCAGGCGAGACAGCTCCGCCTGCAGCGGCGAGTTTTCAGCTCGGTTCGTACCTCGACATGGGACGGCAGATTCAATATAAAATAAATACTTATCAAGTACTTGGCGCGTTTCCTGTCGCCGCTGCTCAGGCTCTTGCGCTGCCGCGGCGCACGGGCCATGCCGCGGCGGAATGCCGATATGCATTGCGACGGTTTGCCGCCTTTGCGCGCCATGCCCATAATTCCCGCCATGAGTTCACAGCCACATAAAATCCTGCTTGGTGTGACGGGAGGCATTGCTGCCTATAAAAGCCCGGATCTGGTTCGTCGCCTGATGGAACGCGGCGCGGAGGTGCAGGTCGTCATGTCCCGCGGCGCGCAGCAGTTCGTCGGTGCGCTGACCTTCCAGGCGGTTTCGGGTCGGCCGGTACGGTCCGACCTATGGGACGAGGCGGGTGAGGCCGCAATGGGGCATATCGAACTGGCGCGCTGGGCGGACGAGATCCTGATCGCGCCCGCGACGGCCGAATTCATCGCGCGACTGGCCCATGGCTTTGCCGACGACCTGCTGGCGACCTTGTGCTTGGCCACGACGGCGCCGATCACACTGGCGCCGGCCATGAATCGCCAGATGTGGGCCAATCCGGCCACCCAGGCGAATGTCCAGACACTGAAACAGCGCGGGGTGCGCATCCTGGGCCCGGCAAGCGGCGAGCAGGCGTGTGGCGAAGTGGGCGCCGGACGCATGCTCGAGCCGGTGCAGATTGCCGAGGAGGTATTCACCCTGCGCGGCGGGCCGGGTGTGTTGCAGGGATTGAGGGTGGTGGTGACGGCGGGTCCGACGCGGGAAAAGATCGATCCGGTGCGCTTCATCAGCAATCGCAGTTCGGGCAAGATGGGCTATGCGGTGGCCGCTGCCGCGAGAGAGGCGGGCGCCGAGGTCGTGCTCGTCAGCGGGCCGGTCCAGCTGCCCACGCCGCTGGGCGTCGAGCGGGTGGATGTGGAGAGCGCCGACCAGATGCTGGCAGCGGTACAGCAGGCGCTACGCGGCTGTAGCGCGGTGGCAGGCGCGGATATTTTCATCGCTGCTGCCGCAGTGTCCGATTACCGCACCAGTGAAGTGGCGAGCCAGAAAATCAAGAAAACCAGCGACACCATGAATCTGGCGCTGTCACGGGCCCCGGACGTGCTTGCCAGCGTATCGCGCTCGCCGTCACCGCCGTTCCTGGTGGGCTTCGCAGCGGAAACCGAGCACGTGGAGCGCAACGCCCTGGCCAAGCTCACTGGCAAGAGCCTGGACATGATCGCCGCCAATCAGGTCGGAGATGGGCTGGTTTTCGACAAGGATGACAATGCGCTGACCGTGTACTGGCCGGACGGCAAGCGAGAGCTGGCCTTCAACAGCAAGGCGGCATTGGCGCGGCAATTGATCGAGCTGGTCGCCGAGCGCTATCACGCGGCCGGCAAACTTCGTTCCAAGCCCCAGACCCTGACGGTATAGGCGCCTCAATCATGCTTGCAGATGGAATGCCCGCTGCGCGGGATTCGACCAGTGCTGCTGCCGTTGGACGCCGCCGCCTCCAGGTGCGGGTCCTCGATCCGCGCATCGGTAGCGATTTTCCTTTGCCGCAATACGCCACTGGAGGCTCCGCGGGAGTGGACCTGCGAGCCTGCCTGGATGCGCCGTTGGCATTGCAGCCGGGGGACACGCAGCTCATCCCATCGGGAATCGCGATCCATCTGGAGGATCCGGGATACGCCGCCATCGTGTTGCCGCGCTCCGGACTCGGGCACAAGCACGGTATCGTGCTCGGCAATCTGGTCGGCCTGATCGATTCGGACTACCAGGGACAGATATTCGTATCCTGTTGGAATCGTGGCCACGACACGTTCACCATCGAGCCGGGCGAGCGTATCGCCCAGCTGGTGGTGGTACCTGTGGTGCAGGTCGAGTTCGAGATCGTCGATGAATTCCTGGCCTCTGAGCGCGGCGCCGGGGGATTCGGCAGCTCCGGGCGACGCTGACGCCAGGTGGATGCCGCCTGGCGGGGTCTGTTGCCCGCGCGTTACCGCAGGTTTTTCAGTTCCTTGAAGCGCTCGATGTCGGCATCGAACTCGGCTTTGATCAAAGCCTGTTCCTGGTGGTTCCTGGCCAGCGACTGCCGGTACACCTCGAGGCTTTTCACGGTATTCACCATTTCCTCGGCCAGATGGTCCGGCAGCGGCGGTGCATCTGGATTGTCGCTGTAGGGGCGGAAGCGTGCGACCTGGCCTTCGAGCCGGTTCTGGCGTTCGCGCAGGCTGGTGATGTTCTGCTCCGTGACTCGGTATTGTCCGGTCAGCAAGTCCAGGCGCTGATCGCGCAGCCGTTCGATGTCCTCCACGCTGAGATAGGTTTCCACCAGCGTACGATCGCGCTGTAGCCGCGCATCCCGCTCCTGGCGCAATGCCGTCTCAGTCGCTTCCCGGGCCTGTCGCGCCGTGCGGCTGCGCTCGCCTTCGATCAGGCGCACGGTGATGCCGTTCTCATTCAGGACTTCGGTATCGAGGCCGCGGCAGGGCTGTGGCAGGCTGTCGCCATAATGCGTCTGGCCGCTGGCATCCTTGCAGCGATAGAACGCCTCGCGCGCCGAGGTGCCGGATCTTTGCGCCGCATGGCTCGCGGGGCAAAGCAGTACGAGGGCCGCGAGGATCGTCAGTGTCTGAAACCAGCGCATCGTAGTGGCATCTCTCGTAATCCCCCAGCCGGCCTGGCCTTGTGCCTGATCAAGCGCCTGCTTGCATCCGAGTTCGGCGCGAGCGGTCCCGGATCGACATGACTGTACAACTTGGCGATCGCGACTGCGACTTCGGTGATGCTGCATGTCGGTCGGCGGGCCAACGGCCAGGGTTCTTGGGCCTGGTAGAATTGCGATGTCGGGTCGACGTACCAAATCGGTGGCTCAGGTCACTCAGATCGATGGCTTGGACTCGATGCCATAATCACTTCGGTAGCGCCTCAGCGCTGCCAGCTGCGTCGCATTCCCGGATTTTTCCAGCCAGGAAATCAGGTCCTCGAGCTTGAGGATGCTGGTGACCGGTATCCCGAATTGCAACTCGACTTCCTGGACCGCCGACAACTTGCCCTGGCCCCGCTCCTGGCGGTCCAGGGCAAGCAGTACGCCGGTCGGCTGCGCCCCGGCTGCCAGGATGAGGTCGACCGACTCGCGGATGGCGGTACCGGCGGTAATCACATCATCGATGATGAGCACTCGGCCCTCGAGCGGCGCCCCGACGATGCTGCCGCCTTCGCCATGATCCTTGGCTTCCTTGCGGTTGAATGCCCAGGGCGCGCTGCGTCCGTGGTGCTCGGCGAGCGCGACCGCTGTCGTGGATACCAATGGGATCCCCTTGTAGGCTGGCCCGAACAGCACGTCGAACGGCAGGTTGGCGGCCTGGATCGACGCCGCGTAGGCGCGTCCTAGCTGCGCCAGTGCCCGGCCGGTGTTGAACAGGCCGGCGTTGAAGAAGTAGGGGCTGATGCGTCCGGACTTGAGTTTGAACTCGCCGAAGCGCAAGACGCCGAGCTCGAGGCACAGATCGATGAATGAAGGCATGGTGCAAGCCAAAGGGTAGCCAAGGTGCGCGGCGCAGGCCGCAAGGCGAATGGTAGTGCAGGACGCCATCCTTTGCCCGCCATCCGCTTCTATAATGTCCGGATGCGTATCATTACTCTCAACGCCAATGGAATTCGCTCTGCCGGTCGCAAAGGAGTGTTCGACTGGCTGCCGACGCAGGAGCCCGATATCGTCTGCCTGCAGGAGACCAAGGCCCAGGGCGACCAGATTGCCGAGGTCCTCTATCATCCTGAGGGATACCATTGCTATTACCACGATGCCGAGAAAAAAGGCTATAGCGGCGTCGCCTTGTATTCCAAGCGCAAGCCCGAGCGGGTCGTGATCGGATACGGATCCAGGGAATTCGATCGAGAGGGGCGTTATCTCGAGGCGCAGTTCGGAAACCTGTCGGTGGTATCGCTGTATCTACCCTCTGGATCTTCCAGCGAGGAGCGCCAGCAGGCGAAATTCCGTTTCCTGGCGGAGTTCATGCCCTACCTGCAGGCGCTCAAGCGCAAGCGGCGCCAGTACATCCTGTGCGGAGACTGGAATATCGCCCACAAGGAGATCGATCTACGCAACTGGCGCTCGAACCGGAAGAATTCCGGTTTCCTGCCCGAGGAACGGGCATGGCTGGATCAGTTGTTCGGCGATGTCGGCTATGTCGATGGCTTTCGCGAAATAAACGCCGAACCGGACCAGTACACGTGGTGGTCCAATCGCGGCCAGGCCTGGGCCAAGAATGTAGGATGGCGCATCGACTACCAGATCATGAGCCCTAAGCTGCGCGGCAGCGTGCTGCGCGCCGACATCTATAAAACGAATAGATTCTCGGATCATGCCCCGTTGATCATGGACTACGACTACACACTGCGATGAAGTCGAATCCCGGGTACGCCTCGATACCGCAGGGTTGGCGCAGGCGTTTCCCCGCGCCCGTGCAGCCTTATCTGGAAACCGCACCGCTGGCCGCATTGTTTCTCGGCATCTCATCGGGCGCGCCGTATGCGCTGATCGCGGCCACGCTGACCACCCGGCTGGCACAGGATGGGATCGAGAAGCGCGCCGTCACCGCCTTCACGCTTGCGTTCCTGGCCTACAACCTGAAGTGGCTGTGGGCCTGGGTCGTGGACGGCGTGCGCCTGCCGCTCATCGGGAAACTGGGCCAGCGGGTCTCATGGCTGTTGTTCGCCGGCACATTGGCCATTGCGGCAATCGTGCATCTGGCACTGGTCGATCCCAGCACGAGTCTGGCGCAGACGGCGTTGGCGGCGATTCTGGTTGCCATTGCCGGTGCCACCTACGACATCGTCATCGATGCCTACCGCATCGAGGCACTGGAGCCGCGACAGCTCGGCGTCGGCTCGGGCATGTCGCAGTACGGCTGGCGGATCGGCTCCGTGGCAGCGGGCGCGCTGGCACTGGTCATCGCCGCGCGAGCGGGTTGGCAAATCGCCTATATCGCCTGCGCCGCCTTCGCCCTTCCAGGGATGTTGGTCGGACTGGTTCTCGGTGAGCCGCCGCGGCATCGGCTTGCGACGACGCGTCGGGGGTTGAGCGCGGTCGTGGACTCCGTCATCGCGCCGCTGGCGGAATTCTTTCGCCGCAAGGGCGCATTGCTGGTGCTGCTGTTCGTCCTGCTGCACAAGATCGGCGACACGCTTGCCAATCTCACGTTTCGCTTGTTGTTCGACGATCTGCAGTACACCAACGACGAAATTGCCATCTACGATGTAGGGTTTGGATTCTGGGCCTACCTGGCTGGCATTTTCATTGGCGGCTTGCTGTATGCGCGCATCGGAATGAAGCGTTCGGTGCTGATCAGTCTGGTGCTCATGGCGGTGTCGAATCTGAGCTTCGCCGGGCTCGCGGCAGCCGGGCATTCAAACTGGGCGCTGGCCGGAGCGATTGGCTTCGAGAATCTTGCGAGCGGCATCGGTGGCGTGACGGTCGTCGCGTATTTCTCGGCGCTGTGCGATCTGCGCTATACCGCCAGCCAATACGCATTGATCAGCGCGGCAGCCAGTGTCGTAGGCCGCGTCCTGACCGGGACAACGGCAGGTGCGCTCATCGAGCAGCTCGGCTATGTGAATTTCTATCTGCTGACGACGATCGTTGCGCTGCCGGGCATCATCCTGTTCTGGTTGATGATGCGTGCCGGATTCATCGACGCATCAGTCGGTACCGCAGGCACCACCGCTTCCTCGGCACAGCTGGGGTCCGACGCGCCGTTGCATCGGCGCTCATCGAGCGGGTGAGGGTCCGGCCTCGCAACGGCGAGGCTTCACAGATCCCGAACCGATGGCCACTCCGAGTATCCGGAGGCTTCTGCACGATCCAGGCTCATGAGTGGATCCGCCCACAAGCCGGTGGCGGTGGTCTCACGTTCGCCATCGTAGTCTTCGGGTTCGACGTCGACGGACCCAGTCCAGTCTTCCGGGGGCTGAGCCTCTTCGAAGTCCTGCTCATCCCAGGAGTCCAAGTCGAACTCTTCCACGGTGCCGTCGAAATGCTGCGCTCCAATAGTGCCGTCGTCGCGATCGATCGCCACGATTTCAAGCAATGCTCCATTGCTGTGGCGATACCAGTTACCCACAATCGGACTCTGCGACGTCATGGCTTTGTCTCCGTCGGAAGCGACAATGATTCCAGCATGTGTTGCACATGCAAGGGTCTTGCTCAGGTGCGCTTCCCTGCACGGGGTCACATCGCTAGTTGTAGACCTGTGCGCGTACGGATTCAATAGGGATTTTTTGCGCAGTGCGTCGTGCATGAGCCTTGCGTGGCAGTGCCGCGCCGGTCGTCAACGCCGCCGGTACTCCAGATCCCAGACGCCGTGACCGAGGCGTTGTCCTCGACGTTCGAATCGGGTAAGAGGTCGTTCCTGGCTGCGATCGGCGAATCCCGCGCCCACGGCCGTATTCTGGAACGCGGGCGATGCAGCGATGACCTCTTGCATGTGCACGGCGTAGGGCTCCCAATCCGTAGCCAGGCGCAGCGTTCCGCCCGGTGCGATCACAGTAGCCAGCAGCTCCACGAATGCGGGCTGTATGAGGCGGCGCTTGTGGTGGCGCTTCTTGTGCCAGGGGTCGGGAAAGAAAATATGCACCAGCGATATCGACGCCGGCTCGACCAGCCGCTGCAGGACTTCGACCGCATCGTGACAGACAACGCGCAGATTGCGCAGGCCGCTTTCGTGTGCGCCGAGCAATAGATGTCCCACTCCCGGCCGATGGACTTCTATCCCGAGGCAGTCCATCTCGGGATGCGCGCCGGCGAATGCGAGCAGGGCCTCTCCTGCGCCGAATCCAATTTCGATCATGCGTGGCGCAGTGCGCCCGAACAGCTGCTCGAAATCGAGGCGCTGGGATGCGAATTCCACGCCATACGCAGGCCATAGTTCAGTGAGTGCGCGTTGCTGGGCAACGGTAGCGCGGCCGGCACGCAGCACGTAGCTGCGGACCGTTCGTCGTGGCTGAGCTGCCGCGTCGGATGCTGTACTGGCCGATGCCTCCTCGGAGCCGGCACGGCTTTGCTGGCTGCATGAGGGCGTGGAGAGGGCTTTGTTGATCATCGTCGACACTTACTACTTCCCATCATCATGGTGGCTGTGCAGGCGCAGATGCTCGAACAGCAGTTGTGCCGCGGAGTGCAGCGCTGCATCAGCGCGTACGCACAGAAACAACTGGCGCTTGGCCCAGGGATCCACCAGCGGTACCGAGGCGAGTGACAGGGAGCGTATGTACGCGCTGGTCGCTGCCCGCGGCACGATGCTGACTCCCAGCCCCGCGGCGACCATGGCGCACACTGCATCGAAGCTCGTGACCTGTACGCGCCAGTTCAAGCTGGTATCCATCTCGGCGGCCGCTCTGGCCAGCAGCCGATTCAAGGAACTGCCTGCACTCAGGCCGATAAAAGGCTGATCGACGATCTGCGCAAAGCGGATCGAATCGTATTGTGCCAGCGGATGCTCGGGCCGCAGCACCAGGGCGAGTTCATCGTTGCGGAAGGGGACGGTGCTCAAGCCGTCGATGGCGGGCAGTTCGCTGACGATGCCCAGGTCCGCGGAATTATCGGCTACCGCGGCGGCGATGGCCGAGCTGACGTGCTCTTCCAAGTGAACGTGGATGTCGGGATGCTGCCGTGCAAAGGACGCCAGTGCGCCGGGCAGGAACTCCACGATGGCGCTGATATTGGCAAAGACCCTGATGTAGCCGCGGGTGCCGGAAGCATGGCGGCGCATTTCGTCGTCCAGTTGTATCGCCTGATGCAGCAGCACGCGGGCCCGCACCAGCAGGGCATGGCCCATGGCCGTCAATTCCACTCCTTTCGCGCCACGCAGGATCAGGGCACTGCCGAAGCGCTCTTCCAGGTCGGAGATGCGTTTGCTGATGGCGGAGGCGACGGTGTGGGAGCGTTCCGCGGCGCGGGCAATGCTGCCGGCGTCGGCAACGGCGACGAACAATTCGAGGTCTCGCAGATCGAATCTCAATGTAATGAGCCCCAGTGGGACAAAGTGCGGCCATGGCGCCGATGCGCCCCGGGTCACGGCGGGTCACGGCGGGTGCAAGAATACTCCAGCGGGGGCGGCCGCGCGGCCAGGCTCATCGCCGTGCCGGCCTGCGGGCGCATTGTGCGGTGCTGGTTCGATGCCCGGCAAGGCCGTGCTTGGGGAGGATTGCGCCTCGGGATTGCGAAAGCGACCGGACCCCGCCTACACTTTCCCCCAGGCGGGTGTAGTTCAATGGTAGAACTGTAGCTTCCCAAGCTACTAACGTGGGTTCGATTCCCATCACCCGCTCCA
>JBEBRC010000036.1:0-19225 GCA_040395055.1 Steroidobacter denitrificans | reverse complement strand
GGGGGAGCGATCGCGCTGTGCATTTCGGCTCTGCCGAATGTGCTGGTTCTTCGCGGCCTATCGGAGGCGACCTTCACCCTGTTCACTCTGGCTGGAACTTGGGCGTTGAGCGTCGCCCCCGCCGGGCGACCCAGGAGGATGCTGATGGTGGCGGGGATCGCTGCCGCTGCCGCCTTCCTCATCCGATACGCGGGCATCACCTTCATCGCCACATTAGGACTCCTGCTGGGTTTGCGATGGCTGTGGTACCGGAACCGATCGACTTTCTTCGATGCTGCGGCGGCGATGATCGTACCGGTGGCGGTTGTCCTAGCGCTTTTCATACGAAACTGGCTGCTGGTGGGCAATTTCAGTGGCGGTCCATCGCTCGAGTTTGGCAGCTCGCTGTATGAGACATTCAGGACGGCCTTCTGGTCGCTGCAGCAAATGGCAGGGATATTCGACCGCGGGGTCGGTCACTGGCTGGGCCTCGCAATGGCAGGGTTGCTGCTGTGGTTTGCAGCGGAGTACGCATTCCGAATGCAGTGGCGGGGAATAAGGTCGGAACCGGAGTCGGTGGCGTGGACGCTTGCCCTGGCCATGGCATACATCGCGTCGACCCTCGCCTTGTACATGTATCTCGCCTACAAACGGCAGCCGGAAATGATTACCGCACGCTACTTGTTGCCGCTGTGGCCATTCCTCCTTGTGCTGCTCTGCTATGTCGTGGATCGATTAGGCAGGATTTCAGTGGAGGGGGCCAAGGCAATACGATGGAAGCTGGCCGCGGGTTCGCTTGCCGTGTTGTTTGCTTGTGTCCAGATCCACGCAGCCAGCTTGTGGTCGGGCTGGCTGGGAAGCGACCAGAAGTTTGCGGTCATGATACGGGCAATGGATGAGTCCATTGACGGCGCCACGTTGCGCGATCGGCTGGATGAGATTGCCGGACCGCGTGGCGCAATCCTCGCAGTCGACGGACAATTGCTGGGAATGTGGCTGGATCGTCCGGCAGTCGGTCTGCCTGAGGGCGCATGGACCAGCAAGACGTGGACAGCGGCAGAGGTCCATGAGCTTGTCAGGAAATTCGACGTTCGGGCGATATGTTTCTTTCCAACCATTTTCAATGCTGATGCTGAAGTGAATGCTCATCGGGAATTCTTCCTGGACCTTTACGAAGGCCGGATGCCGCCGTGGTTGACGCTGGCGGCGCGGACAGAGTTGGGGGAGGTTTATATTGTCAATCCACAGCAATGACGATCCGTACCTCCCGGACATGATTTGTCGATTTTCTTTACATTTTTCGCACTGCGACGCGCATTTCCGTGCAGGGCCGGTCGAGGCCGTTAGAATGGCGACCGCGTTGACAGCAAACACCTAATGAAATCATCTCAAGAACGACCCCTGGTGACCCTCATCCTGCCGGCCTTCAACGAGGCCGCGGTGCTTGAAGAGAACGTCGGTATCATCGAGCGGCACCTGCGTACGCTGGAGTCGCGCTATCGCTTCGAGATCGTCATCGTGAACGATGGCAGCCGGGACGAGACCGGCGAGATCGGCGAGCTGCTGGCGGGCCAGTATTCGAACCTGCGCATGCTGCATCACCCCACCAATTTCGGGCTCGGACAGGCGTTCAAGACCGGTTTCGCCAATTCTCGTGGCGACTATGTCGTGACCATGGACGTGGACTTGAGCTACGGCCCCGAGCATATCGAGGCGATGCTGGAAAAGATCATTGCGACCCGCGCCAAGCTGGTCCTGGCCTCGCCCTACATGGAGGGCGGACGCCTGACGAATGTGCCTGCGAAGCGGAAGTTTTTCAGTATCTGGGGCAACCGCTTCCTGCGCATGTTTGCCCGCGGCAATGCATCGACCATTACCTGCATGGTGCGTGCCTACGACGGTCCCTTCATCCGTGCCCTGGCGCTGCGTTCCCTCGGCATGGATGTGATGCCTGAGACGGTCTACAAGACCATGGTGCTGCGGGGCCGCATCGAGCAGGTGCCGGCGCACCTGGACTGGAGCCGCCAGATTGCAGCCGGGCCCCAGCGTCAGTCCAGCATGCGCATCCTGCGCCACATCTTCTCCACGATCCTGTCGGGATTCCTGTTCCGGCCCTTCATGTTCCTGGTGCTGCCGGGCCTGGTCCTGCTGCTCTTCTCCATGTGGGTGAATGCCTGGATGATCGTCCACTTCTTCCAGGCCTTCCTGGGGCCGGAAACGGCGGACGCTGCGGATCGGGTCTCCGCGGCCGTCTCCCTGGCCTATCAGCGCTACCCGCATACGTTCCTGGTCGGCCTGCTGTCCCTGATGCTGGCCGTCCAGCTCGTGGGGCTGGGGGCGATCGCCCTGCAAGCCAAGAACTACTTCGAGGAGCTGTTCCATCAGGGATCGGTGCTGCGCCGCCGGGTGGACAAGCTGGAGCAGCATTAGCAGACCCGTGGGCATATGTGATCGAGCACACGCTACCGCGAGCCGTGTTCGCCTATAATTTTCGTATAAATTCATCGGCTCCGGTCCTGACTGCTCAGGGGCTGCGGCATTCATTAGCGAGGTGTCACTCATGACCGGCAGCAGCGGCCGTTTTGTCGTTACCGGCGTTGCCGGTTTTTTGGGCTCGAACCTGCTGGAGCGCATGCTGCGTGATGGGCACGAGGTCGTGGGCATCGACAACCTGTCGATGGGATCGCTGGACAATATCGCCGAGTTTCAGGGCAATCCCCGGTTTCGCTTCCTCAAGCGCGACGTGACTTTTGCGCCGACCTTCGCTGACCTGGAGGGCCCGTTCGATGCAATCGTGCATCTGGCGGCGTTCAAGATCCCGCGCTACGGCAAGGCGATCGAGACGCTCAAGATCAACTACCAGGGCACCGAGCAGGCGCTCGAGTTTGCGCGACGCCTGAACATCAAGGCGGTGCTGGCTTCGACCTCGGATGTCTATGGCCGCAATCCCAATCTGCCGTTTGCCGAAGAAGGGACCGATGCGGTCATCGGCTCATCCAAGTCACCACGCTGGGCCTATGCGGTTTCGAAGCTGTTCGATGAACACCTGGCGCTGGCTTATTCGGACGCTTACGGCTTTCCGGTCACGGCACTGCGTTTCTTCGGCTCCTATGGCCCGAAGCAGAATACGACCTGGTGGGGTGGTCCGCAGTCGGTGTTCATCGACTGCATCCTGAACGACAAGCCGATACCCATCCATGGCGACGGCCTGCAGACCCGCAGTTTCACGTACGTGTCGGACACGGTGGAAGGGATCTACCAGGCGACGATCCGTGCGGAAGCCAATGGAGAGATCATCAACATCGGCAACAACAAGGAAATCACGATCCTGGACCTGGCGAAGCTGATCAAGCGCCTCAGCGGCACGCCTGGCGAGCCGAACATCCAGTTCACGCCTTACGAGTCCTTCAGCGGCAAGAAGTATGAGGATGTGATGCGCCGCGTGCCGGACATCCGTCTGTGCGAGAAGCTGTTAGGCGTGCGCGCCGAGGTGGACATGGAGGAGGGTCTGGCGCGCACGATCGAGTGGCAGCGCACCGTGACGACTCGCCAGAAAGAAGCGGGCTGAGGACGATGCGCATCGGGATCGTCGGCGGCGGCTTGATGGGCCTTGCACTCGCGGATCATCTCGCGGCATCAGGGCACCAGGTCAGCGTGTTCGAACGTGGGACCCAGCTGGGTGGACTGGCCACCTGGCATGACTTCGGCCAATTCGTCTGGGATCGCTTCTATCATGTCATCCTGCCGACCGACTCGGCACTGATCGGGCTGCTCAAGCGCATCGGTCTGGAGGATCGCCTGCGCTGGGGAGCCACCCAGACCGGCTACTACGTCGACTCGCGATTCTATCCGCTGAGCAACAACGTCGACTTCCTGCGCTTCCCGCCGCTTAACCTGTGGAACAAATTTCGCCTGGCGCTGACGATTCTGTACTGTGCCCGCATTTCCGATTGGCAACGTCTGGAGAAGGTGACGGTGGAGGATTTCCTCCGGCGCACTTCCGGCAACGCCACGTTCGAGAAATTCTGGAAGCCCCTGCTGCTGGCCAAGCTTGGCGAGCAATACCAGCGGGTGTCCGCCGTCTTCATCTGGTCGTACATCAAGCGTATGTTTTCCGCGCGTGACACTGCAGCCTCCAAGGAGCAACTGGGCTATGTCAGCGGTGGCTACCGGCAGGTGTTCATGCGCTTGCAGGAGCGCATCGAGGCGGCCGGCGGCAGCATTTCCACCGGCGTCGAGGTCAGCCAGGTGGCGCCGCGCCAGGATGGGGGGGTGTCGATTCAGGTGGGATCGCAGGTGGAGCATTTCGACAAGGTGATCTTCACTGGCCCGGTCAACGTGATGCGCCAGGTGGTCTCGGAGGCGCTGGTGGATGTCCCGGCCGGGGGCAAGGATGTCGAATACCTGGGCGTGATCTGCATGGTGCTGGTGACCCGTCGCCCTCTGTTGCCGTATTACATCCTGAACATCGGCGATGAGCGTATCCCCTTCACGGGCGTGATCGGCATGAGCAGCCTGGTATCGACACAGGAAAGTTCCGGCCTGCATTTCGCCTACCTGCCCAAATATGTGCTCTCGGACGATCCGATCCTGCAGCGCAGCGACGCTGAGCTGCGCGAGCTGTTCTTCCAGGGACTACGCGCGATGTATCCGGATTTCGATGAGAGCGAGGTCGAAAGCGTCCATATCAATCGGGCCATCAAGGTACAGCCGCTGCAGGTGCTGAACTATTCCTCGCTGGTGCAGCAACCGCGCACTCGACACGAGGACTTCTATGTGGTGAATACGGCACAGTTCGTGAACAACACCCTGAACAACAACCAGGTGATCCAGACCGCGAATGCCTTTCTGGCGCAATACGGTGCTGAGTTTCCGCAAGCGGGTGCGCCTGAGGCGCCGGCAGCGGCCACCCGGGTCGCGGCGGGAGGATGAGCATGCGCATCCTGAATGTCGTTGGTGCCCGCCCGCAGTTCGTCAAGCTGGCGCCGGTGTGCCGTGCCATAGATGCCCACAATCAGGCGAATCCAGGCGCGGCGTTGCAGAACGTCATCCTGCATACCGGCCAGCACTACGATCCGGGCCTGTCAGATGTGTTTTTCGAGGAGCTGGAGATTCCCCGGCCGGATGTGGCCCTTGGCGTAGGCTCAGGCAACCATGGCCAGCAGACCGCCCGCATGCTGGAAGGCATCGAGCAGCTGCTGCTGGAGGACCGGCTGGACGCCGTGGTGGTTTACGGGGACACCAATTCAACGATTGCTGCCGCCTTGGCGGCGGTCAAGCTGCACATCCCGGTGATCCACGTGGAAGCGGGGCTGCGCAGCTTCAACCGGCGCATGCCGGAGGAAATCAATCGTATCGCCACCGACCATGTCAGCGACCTGTTGCTGGCCCCCACGCCCACGGCAGTGCGCAATCTGGAGCAGGAACGCCTGGGCGAGCGGACGCGTTTCACGGGCGACGTGATGCTGGATGCCGTGCGCTTCAATCGAGAGATCGCGCAGCGACGCTCGAAGGTTCTGCAGACCCATGGGTTGTCGCCGGGTACGTATGCCGTCGCCACCGTGCATCGGGCCGAGAATACCGATGGACCGCGCCTGCAGCAGGTGATGGATGCGCTGGCCAGGGTGGCGAGCGATGGGCTCGCGGTCATGCTGCCGCTGCATCCACGCACCCGCAACAAGCTCAAGACCGATCTGCCGGCATGGAAAGCGCCGCACAACCTGCATATCGTCGAGCCCCTGGGTTATCTGGACATGCTGCGCCTGGTGGATGGCTCCGCCCTGGTGCTCACCGATTCGGGAGGTCTGCAGAAGGAAGCCTTCTTCCTGGGCAAGCCCTGCATCACCCTGCGCGATGAGACCGAATGGGTCGAGACGGTCGAGGGTGACGGCAATCGGATCGTCGGGGTGGATGAGGCCGCCGTGACCCGTGCCGTGGCGCACTGGCAGCAGCGGATCCGCACGGGTGGCGCGGATTTCTCGGCAGGCATCCAGGCAGGCTTTGGCGATGGCGATGCGTCCGCCCGGACGGTCACCTTGATCCAGGAATTCCTGGCGGAAAGACGATGAGGAGCGGAAGCGCACGATGAACGCCTGCGCCAGTGTGTCGCTGGACCTGGACAACAAATGGTCCTACATGAAGACCCATGGCAATGACGCATGGCAGTCGTTCCCGTCCTATTTCGATATCGCGGTGCCACGCATCCTGGAGTATCTCGACCGCCGGCAACTCAAGATTTCCTTCTTCATCGTCGGCCAGGATGCCGCACTGGAGAAGAACCAGGCCTTGCTGCGCTCCATCGCGCTGGCCGGACACGAGATCGGCAACCACAGCTTCAATCACGAGCCCTGGCTGCATCTGTACGAGGAAGAGGAACTCGATCGCGAACTCGAGCGTGCCGAGCAAGTGATCGAGCAGGTGACCGGAGTCAAGCCGATCGGTTTTCGCGGACCGGGCTTCAGCCTCTCGGGCGCCACCTTGCGGGTGTTGTCGCGACGCGGCTACCTGTATGACGCATCCGTATTTCCGAATCTGCTCAATCCGCTTGCCCGGGCTTATTTCTTTGCGACCAGCAATCTCAGCAAGGAAGAACGCGAACAGCGCAAGGCGCTGTTCGGTACGCTCTCGGATGCCCTGCGGCCAGTCAAGCCATTTCACTGGAAGCTGCCGCAGAAGGAACTGCTGGAGATTCCAGTGACCACCATGCCCCTGTTCAAGATCCCGATGCATCTGAGCTATGTGCTGTACCTGAGCCATTACTCTCGCCTGGCTGCGCGTGTCTACTTCCGTACGGCGCTGGGCATGTGCCGGCTGACCGGCACCGATCCGTCGATCCTGCTGCATCCCCTGGACTTCCTGGGACCGGATGACGCGCCGGAGCTGCGTTTTTTCCCCGGAATGCAGATCCCCCTGGAGAAAAAGCTGGCAGTCGTCGATGAGACGCTGGACGCCCTGGGCCGCAAACGGGAACTGCTGACCATGCGTGCACATGCCGAGCGGCTGCTGGCACGCCGTGGGCTACGCACGCTCGAACCCGCCTTCAATGTCGGGAATTGACCTGTTATGAATCCTGTTGGAGCCGAGATGAAAGATCAGATCCTGCCGTTCATTATCGAGACGACGCGCAGCATTGCCGAGGAGCAGGGTATAGAGGTGAGCGGCGAGCTCGATGAAGCCACGCGCCTGTTCGGCGAGGGTGGTCTGCTGGATTCCCTGGCGCTGGTATCCCTGGTGCTCGCCGTCGAGCAGGGTATCGAGGAAAAGTTCGGCGCACGGGTCGAGATCGCGGACGACAAGGCGTTGTCGCAGAAGAACAGTCCGTATCGCACCATCGGTACCCTGGCGGCCTACGCGGCGCAGGAGCTCGAGGCGCATCGGGCGGCGGGCTGAGAACGGCGCAGATGAGCGAACGACGTGTCACGTTGATCACCGGTACCCGCAAAGGCATCGGTCGTTTCCTGGCGGAACACTACGTGGCCCAGGGGCATCAGGTCATCGGTTGCAGCCGGCAGCCCCCCGAGTGGGAGCATGAGCGCTATCTGCACATCAGCGCCGACGTGACGGATGAGGCGCAGGTGAAGGAGCTGTTCGCTCGCTTGCGTCGTGAGGTCGGTCGCCTGGACCACCTGGTGAACAACGCCGGCATCGCCGCCATGAATCACTCGCTGCTGACGCCGTACGCCACGGTGCGCAGAGTGATGGAGACGAATCTGGGCGGTACGTTCCTGTTTTCGCGCGAGGCCGCCAAGCTCATGCAGCGGGCGAAATACGGCCGCATCGTGAATTTCACAACCGTGGCGGTTCCCCTGAAGCTGGAGGGAGAGGCGGCTTACGTTGCCTCCAAGGCAGCGGTCGAAGGCTTGACGCAGGTCATGGCGCGAGAGCTGGGCCAGTATGGCATCACGCTGAATGCCATTGGTCCCGTGCCGATCGCCACCGATCTGATCCGGGCGGTGCCCAAGGATAAGATCGAGGCTCTCGTCGGACGCCAGGCGATCAGGCGCCTGGGCAGCTGCGAGGACGTCGCCAATGTCTGCGATTTTTTCCTGCAGCCGGCCAGCGGCTTCGTGACCGGCCAGATCATCTATTTGGGAGGCGTGTAGTGCATATCGATTTCCTGCGCGAACGCTTTGCAGCGGCGCGCGAGCGCGATGCGCTGGTCTGGCGCGACCAGACTTTCACCTATGGATGGCTGTTGGACGAACTGGACCAGCTGTCCCGGAATCTGGATGCCGCGGGCGTGGAACACGGTGCGGTGGTCAGCGTCGAGGCCGATTTTTCGCCCCGCGCGGTGGCGCTGCTGCTGGCACTGATCGAGCGCAATGCCATCCTGGTGCCGCTGACCAGTTCGGTGGAGGAAAAAAAGCCGGAGTTTCGCGAGATCGCACAGGTGGAAGCGGTCGTGGAAATCCGTGCCGACGACACGCTGCATGCCTGGCGCACCGGTGCCAGCGCCAGCCATGAACTGCTGTTGCGACTGAAGGACAGCCGTTCGCCCGGGTTGATCTTGTTCTCCTCCGGTTCCACCGGCAAGAGCAAGGCGGCGCTGCACGATATCGTCCCGATGCTCGAGAAGTTCAAGGTGCCACGCCATACACTGCGCACCATCACCTTCCTGCTGTTCGATCATATCGGTGGCTTCAACACCCTGCTGTACAACCTGTCCAATGCTGGCTGCGTGATCACGGTGCAGGACCGCAAGCCCGATACTATCTGTCGCGCGATCGAACGCTACCGGGTGCAGCTGCTGCCGACCTCCCCGACATTCATCAACTTGCTGCTGGTGAGTGAGGCTTATCGACAGTTCGATCTGAGCAGCCTGCAGACCGTCACCTACGGCACCGAGGTGATGCCCGAAAGCACCTTGCAGCGCTTCCACGCCTTGTTTCCCGGGATCAAGCTGCAGCAGACCTATGGCTTGTCCGAGGTCGGTATCATGCGCTCCAAGTCGCGCTCTTCGGATTCCCTGTGGGTGAAGGTGGGCGGTGAGGGTTTCGAGACCCGCATCGTGGAGGGCCTGTTGGAGATCAAGGCCAAGTCCGCAATGATGGGATATCTGAACGCGCCTAGTCCCTTCACCGAGGACGGTTGGTTCAAGACCGGCGATGCCGTCGAAGTGGACGGGGAGTACATCAAGATCCTGGGGCGCAAGTCCGAGCTCATCAATGTGGGCGGCGAGAAGGTGTATCCCGCGGAAGTGGAAAGCACCCTGCAGCTGATGGACGGGGTGGAGGACGTCGCGGTGCGCGGTGAGCCTAATCCGATCACCGGCCATATCGTGCATGCCCGTGTCAAGCTCTCCACGGATGAGTCCTTGCCGATGTTTCGCAAACGCATGCACGAGTTCTGCAAGGACAAGCTGGCGCGCTTCAAGATTCCCCAGAAGATCGAACTGGTGGAGCAGTCCATGCATGGCGAACGGTTCAAGAAGATGCGTCGTGAGTGAGTCTCGGCGGTAGCACTCATGCGCAAGTCGGAACGCATCAGCGGCGATCGCTACCACGACATCGACTATCACCAGTTCACCCAGTCCAAGACACTGCAGGTGGCCATGACGCTGGCCGGCGTGCTGAGCTGGCCGCTCGTGTTGCCGCTGGCACTGCTGTCGCGCCTGTCGGATTTCATCTTTCTGACTTGCTCGCAGATCCTGGCATTCGTGCCCTATCTGCTCGGCACGATCGTGCGCTACGAGTTCTACCGCTTTACGCTCACGCACTGCGGTCGCAACGTGATGATCGGCTTCGGCACCGTATTCCTGTACCGGGATGTGAGCCTGGGCGACAACGTGCTGATCGGTATGTACAACACCATCCATCACTGCGACTTCGGCTCCTATGTGCTGACGGCCGAAGGCTGCCGCTTTCTCAGCGGTGCGAGCTATCACAACTACCAGCGTACCGACATCCCCATGGCATTGCAGGGCGGCAGGTTGCGGCGCATCACCCTGGGCGATGATTGCTGGATCGGCACGAATGCAGTCGTCATGGCTGACGTGGCCGGTGGCGCCATTGTCGGCGCAGGTGCGGTCGTGACGGGCGCCGTCGAGCCGTATCAGATCGTCGGCGGGGTGCCGGCAAAGCCGATCGGCACGCGTAAAGCGCCCTGAGCGCCGAATCATGCCGGACGAGGCGCGGATCGCATTGGCCCGGATCACCTCGGCCCGGATTGTGTCGTCCTGGGCAGTGCTCGTCGTGGCGCTTGCGGCATGTGGACCGGCACCGGGGTGGGCATCTGCGATAATGAGGGCTGCAGATGCGAGCGAGCGGTTCGTGACCGCCGTGGAGTGCCAAGCGATGCGTCCCGTCCTGTTCATCCATGGCTCCGGCCTGGACGCCTCGACCTGGACACCGATGCGCGAGGCCTTTTTGGCGGCGGGCTACCCGGCGTCCTGGCTGTTGGCCCTGAGCTTGAGTCCGGCGGACGGTGCCAACCGGACGGCCGCGCAAGGCCAGATCGCCCCGGCGGTGGAGCGCCTGCTGGCGCAGGGACACGAGCACCATGAGCGGGCCGGCGGCAAGGATGAGATGCCGTCCCAGGCCGGTGCGCGACCTGCCTGTGCCGCGCCCCGACGTATCGACATCATCGCCCACAGCATGGGAGCGGTGAGTGCCCGCTGGTACATCGCGCATATCGATGCGACGCGAGTACGCAATCTGGTCGGGATCGCTCCGGCAAATCATGGCAGCGATGCGCTGTGTGGGCTGCCGGGAGAGGGAAATCGGGAGCTGTGCCCGGCTTTCGCCCAGGATCCGCGCCGCAACGCGGTGCAGGTGGAACTCAATGGTACTCGTGCACGACGGCTCGATGAAACACCATTCGGGCCGGGCGAGGACGACAAAGGCATCGATTCCATCCGACCCGATGAACAGCGGCGGGTACAGTACACCATGTTCAGGCTCGATCCCGACGAGTGGATCCGGCCGGCGCGCAGCGCGCTGCTGGACGGGGCGGGCGGATTGACGCTGCATGGACTGATCGATGCGGCACGCGTGACCTCGCCGGGCAATGTGCTGTGGCCGGTAGGGGTGGCGCACGATGACCTGCCCAGGGACCCGCGCCTGATCCGTACCATCGTGACTTCGTTGCAGCAGGATGTTTCCGAATGAGTTCGAGTGTGGCCTACCATCTGCAGTCTTTCGATGCGACTCGGCCCGCCGTGCCGGCGGATCTCGCGCGGCTGCACGCGGCGCTGCTGGGGCACAGCCCCGTGGCCCTGCTGGGACCACGTTTCATGCGCGACTTCTATTACAGCGTGTTGCCGCGTATGGGCCTGATCAGCGGTGCGTTGGCATATGTCGATGAACGGCCGGCGGGATTCATCGTCGCGACCGATGATTCCTCCGGTTTCATGCGGCGTGCGCTGCGTCGACACTTCTTCCAGGTGGCCTGGGTGATGGGGCTGTCGGTGTTGGGTGATCCCAAGCGTCTGGGAGCGATATGGGAAGCCTTGCAAATCATGCGCAACCTGCCGCCCGCCGATCCGCAGGTGCCGGCAGCCGGGGAGCTTCTATCCTTTGGCGTACTGCCCGAATTCCGGACTCGAGAGTTCATGGTTCGCACCCGCCTGCGCATCAGTCAGGATTTGCTCAAGACCGCGATGGCGCAGTTGTCCGCGCAAGGCGTGGCACGTGCCCGCGTCATCGTCGATGCGGATAATCTGGAAGCTCGCCTGTTCTACCTGGGCAATGGCTGGCAGCCTGGCCTGGGTGTCGTTCCGGGCTGGCGTAAGAAAACCGTGGAATTCCTGTGGCAGGCCGCTTCGTCGGACGCCGCCATGCCTGTACCGTCTTTGAATCAGAATGCCAAGATTCCCGAACGCGGCGTCCCAGAATCGCTAGCGCCCAAGAACCGACTCGATCCCGGAAACACTTGAAGAACGACTATGGCTGATAAAGAACTCAAACTGTTGCCCGAAGCGGCGCTGGTGCGCACCGGACCGGTCGATCATGCTGACTGGAATTACCGGCCCCTGATCGGTACGGTGCAAAGAATACGCTTTCGGCTGATACGCAAGCTGCTGGAAGGTCGCCGCTTCGAGCGGCTGCTGGAGATTGGCTATGGCAGTGGCGTATTCATGCCGCAGCTGGCTACGTATGCCGATGAATTGTATGGCATCGATCCGCACCCCAAACCGGTCGAAGTCACTCGCGCCCTGGGCGATCATGGCATCCGTGCCACACTGGTGAGCGGTGGCGCCGAGTCCTTGCCATACGAGGACGGATTCCTGGACTGCGCCGTGTCGGTGAGCGCCATCGAATACGTCGAGGACATCGATCGTGCCTGCAGGGAGTTGATTCGGGTGCTCAAGCCCGGCGGCGTCCTGGCGGTGGCCACGCCGGGCGTGTCCCCGATCTGGGACTTGGCCCTCAAGCTCTCGACCGGTGAAAGCCCCAAGCAGTACGCCGATCGTCGCCAGAGATTACTGCCTGCATTGAAACGCCATTTCCGACTGGAGCGGGAGCTGGCCGTGCCGTCCATCGGCGGGCGCCTGGTGCGGCTTTATACGGGCGTGTGTCTGATTCGCGACTGAGACTCGACGGAACTTGGCGCAGATCCGCAGGCACTCGCAAAAATCGAAAACTTCCCTTTGCTTCCTTTAGTGGTAGCAGAGGGGGAGTTGGAACGTGCCCGATGTGAATCGGGCATCGTTTTCAGACCTCGATGATCAGGACTCGATGGCTGCCAATCGAGATCAAGGTGCGAGGTTCGTCACGCTGAAGTCGTCATAGGCGTAGGTCGTCTCGATCCAGCCACCCAGCCCACCCACGCCCGGCGTGGTGATGCGGTCCGGCGAGGAATCGTTCACGGTCGTCTGCCCGACGATGACCCAGCTTCCCGAGACCAGGCGTTCCACCACGGCCTGCACCTGCACCGGCGAGGTGCCCGTGGTACGCAGGCGCATCCGGAACAGATCCGCCGTATTCAGCGGCGTGGACAGCGTGAACGAGGACAAGGTGGTGACGAATTGGTTGCCGCGCTGGCGTCCCAGGATCACGCTGGTGGCGCTGTCATCGAAGTACAGCATGTAGCCGTCGGCCGTATCGTAGTTGCCGACCGTGGCGGATTGCAGACGGGCGAACAACGCGGGGTAGCCGATTGCGGTGCTGTTCATGCTCAGCACGGTGGAGACTTCCGCATCCAGCAGCGCCTCGGCCGCGGGGCGATACAGCAGGGTGTCGCGATAGTCCACGGTGGAGGCCTGCTTCACGATCCGACCGCCGGCCAGCGAGAAGGCCGAGGGCGTCTTCTCGATCCAGCCGTTGCCGATCGTAGGGGAGTCCGAGCGCGAGAAGGAGTCGGTGAAGGTGCCGCCGCCGCCGCCCGCCACGATCGTGAACTGCTCGGTCTGGGGCGAGACGTCGCCGCCGGTGTTGAACACCGTGACGTTCGCCGTGCCGGCGCTCTGCACGTCGCCGGCCGTGATGGCCGCCTGCAGCTGGGTCGAGGAGATGAACGTGGTCGTGCGGTCAGCGCCGTTCCAACGCACCGTCGAGTTGGTGGAGAAGTTCGCACCGTTGACGATCAGGTTGAACGCGCCCGAGCCGGCCGTGGTGGCGCTGGGCGTGATGCTGGTGACCGCCGGCACGTTGCTGACGGGGGCGCCACTATTCAGGGTGCGATAGTGAAAGTTGTCATAGACCTCCGAGACGGTTTCCCACTTCGCGAAGCCTACCGAGCCGGCGGTCGAGATCGGCGCGGGCACCGAGGGGAAGGGGCAGAAATAGCCGGCGTCCTCGGTCGTGGCGTCATGGGTCATGGACCCTGAGACGAACACTTCCCAGGCCGAGCCGTTGTAGCGCTCCAGGGTGCCGGTCAGCTGTACCGGATAGGCACCTTCGACCTGGAAGCGCAGGCGATAGCGCGTACCGTTTTCCAGGGGGCTGGGCAGCGGGATGAAGCGCAGCACGCACTCGCCGACGTTGTACACGGCGGGCTGGATCGCGAAGGCCAGCGCGCCGGGCGAGGGCAGGTAGTCCTCGACATACAGGATGTAGCTGTTGAGGGTGTCGAACTGCTGCACCGTGTCGCGCTGGATGCGCGAATGCAGCTGCGCGAAGCCTTCGCCATGCGGTTGGCGCACGAACTCGACCGAGGTTTCCACGTTCAGGAAATCCTCGCCGTTCTGGCGATAGACGATCGCATCGTGAAAGTCCAGCGGGAACGTGTTGCCCGCCGAGACGGTGCCGGTCGCGCTGATGGAGAACGCGTCCGGGGTCTTTTCCACCCAGCCGTTGCCTATGTTGGCCGAGGCACCGCGGTTGAAGCCGTCGAAGAACACGGTTTCGGTGCTGGGCAGCACATAGAAGCTCAGCGGGCCGCTGCTGGTAGTGCCGTTCGCCACCGTGATGGTGCCGATCGCATCGTCATCGAGGTCGGCCGCGGTAAGCGTCACCTGCAGCTCGGTCGGTGAGACGTAGCTGGTGCTGCGGTTCTGGCCGTTCCAGCGTGCCACCGAGGAGGCGGTAAACCCGCTTCCCGTCACCGTGACCAGTGCGCTGGAGGCGCCGATGATGGTCGAGACCGGTGTCAACTCGGCCAGTGCAAGGGTGCCGCCACCGCCGCCGCTCGGGTTGATGGTGAAGGTGCTGGCGGTGGAGGTGCCGCCGCCTGGCGTAGGTGTGAACACCGTGATCGAGGCGCTACCCGCGCTGGCGACATCGCTGGCGCCGATCGCGGCGGTCAGGGAGGTGCTGGAGACGAAGGTGGTGCTGCGGTTGTTGCCATTCCAACGCACCACGGAGCCGGACACGAAGTTCGCGCCGCTGACCGTGAGGGTGAACGCGCCCGTGTCCGCGGTGCGACTGCTGGGGCTGAGGCTGCTCAAGGTGGGTGCGGGATTCTGGGCCGCACTGATGGTGAATGCCACGCCGGTGGAGGTGCCGCCGCCCGGCGCGGGGTTGAACACCGTTACGGTGGCGCTGCCGGCCGCCGCGATGTCCGCCGCGCCGATCGAGGCCTGCAGCTGGTTGGCCGAGACGAAGGTGGTGGCACGCGCCGCGCCGTTCCAGCGCACGGTGGCATTGGTGGCGAAGTTCGAACCGTTCACCGTCAGCACGAAGGCACTGCCGCCGGCTGCCGTCGTGGCGGGGCTCAGGCTCGCTGCGACCGGCGCAGGATTGCTGCCGCCATTCGGGTTGATGGTGAAGGCCTGGGCGTTGGACGTGCCGCCGCCGGGCGCCGGATTGAAGACCGTGACCGAGGCGGCGCCGGCCGAAGCCAGGTCGGCGGCGGTGATGGCCGCTTCCAGCTCGGTGGCGGAGATGAACGTGGTCGTGCGCGGGCTGCCGTTCCAGCGTACTTGGGAGTTCTCGACGAAATCGGCACCCTGTACCGTCATCGTCAGGCCGGACTCGCCTGCGAGGGCGACGGCCGGGGACAGGCTCGCGGTGGTGGGCGCGGGGTTCGATTCTCCGTCCAAATTCGTCACGCTGAAATCATCGTAGGCGTAGGTCGCTTCGATCCAGCCGCCCAACCCACCCACGCCCGGCGTGGTGATGCGGTCCGGCGAGGAATCGTTCACGGTCGTCTGCCCGACGATGACCCAGCTTCCCGAGACCAGGCGTTCCACCACGGCCTGCACCTGCACCGGCGAGGTGCCCGTGGTACGCAGGCGCATCCGGAACAGATCCGCCGTATTCAGCGGCGTGGACAGCGTGAACGAGGACAAGGTGGTGACGAATTGGTTGCCGCGCTGGCGTCCCAGGATCACGCTGGTGGCGCTGTCATCGAAGTACAGCATGTAGCCGTCGGCCGTATCGTAGTTGCCGACCGTGGCGGATTGCAGACGGGCGAACAACGCGGGGTAGCCGATTGCGGTGCTGTTCATGCTCAGCACGGTGGAGACTTCCGCATCCAGCAGCGCCTCGGCCGCGGGGCGATACAGCAGGGTGTCGCGATAGTCCACGGTGGAGGCCTGCTTCACGATCCGACCGCCGGCCAGCGAGAAGGCCGAGGGCGTCTTCTCGATCCAGCCGTTGCCGATCGTAGGGGAGTCCGAGCGCGAGAAGGAGTCGGTGAAGGTGCCGCCGCCGCCGCCCGCCACGATCGTGAACTGCTCGGTCTGGGGCGAGACGTCGCCGCCGGTGTTGAACACCGTGACGTTCGCCGTGCCGGCGCTCTGCACGTCGCCGGCCGTGATGGCCGCCTGCAGCTGGGTCGAGGAGATGAACGTGGTCGTGCGGTCAGCGCCGTTCCAACGCACCGTCGAGTTGGTGGAGAAGTTCGCACCGTTGACGATCAGGTTGAACGCGCCCGAGCCGGCCGTGGTGGCGCTGGGCGTGATGCTGGTGACCGCCGGCACGTTGCTGACGGGGGCGCCACTATTCAGGGTGCGATAGTGAAAGTTGTCATAGACCTCCGAGACGGTTTCCCACTTCGCGAAGCCTACCGAGCCGGCGGTCGAGATCGGCGCGGGCACCGAGGGGAAGGGGCAGAAATAGCCGGCGTCCTCGGTCGTGGCGTCATGGGTCATGGACCCTGAGACGAACACTTCCCAGGCCGAGCCGTTGTAGCGCTCCAGGGTGCCGGTCAGCTGTACCGGATAGGCACCTTCGACCTGGAAGCGCAGGCGATAGCGCGTACCGTTTTCCAGGGGGCTGGGCAGCGGGATGAAGCGCAGCACGCACTCGCCGACGTTGTACACGGCGGGCTGGATCGCGAAGGCCAGCGCGCCGGGCGAGGGCAGGTAGTCCTCGACATACAGGATGTAGCTGTTGAGGGTGTCGAACTGCTGCACCGTGTCGCGCTGGATGCGCGAATGCAGCTGCGCGAAGCCTTCGCCATGCGGTTGGCGCACGAACTCGACCGAGGTTTCCACGTTCAGGAAATCCTCGCCGTTCTGGCGATAGACGATCGCATCGTGAAAGTCCAGCGGGAACGTGTTGCCCGCCGAGACGGTGCCGGTCGCGCTGATGGAGAACGCGTCCGGGGTCTTTTCCACCCAGCCGTTGCCTATGTTGGCCGAGGCACCGCGGTTGAAGCCGTCGAAGAACACGGTTTCGGTGCTGGGCAGCACATAGAAGCTCAGCGGGCCGCTGCTGGTAGTGCCGTTCGCCACCGTGATGGTGCCGATCGCATCGTCATCGAGGTCGGCCGCGGTAAGCGTCACCTGCAGCTCGGTCGGTGAGACGTAGCTGGTGCTGCGGTTCTGGCCGTTCCAGCGTGCCACCGAGGAGGCGGTAAACCCGCTTCCCGTCACCGTGACCAGTGCGCTGGAGGCGCCGATGATGGTCGAGACCGGTGTCAACTCGGCCAGTGCAAGGGTGCCGCCACCGCCGCCGCTCGGGTTGATGGTGAAGGTGCTGGCGGTGGAGGTGCCGCCGCCTGGCGTAGGTGTGAACACCGTGATCGAGGCGCTACCCGCGCTGGCGACATCGCTGGCGCCGATCGCGGCGGTCAGGGAGGTGCTGGAGACGAAGGTGGTGCTGCGGTTGTTGCCATTCCAACGCACCACGGAGCCGGACACGAAGTTCGCGCCGCTGACCGTGAGGGTGAACGCGCCCGTGTCCGCGGTGCGACTGCTGGGGCTGAGGCTGCTCAAGGTGGGTGCGGGATTCTGGGCCGCACTGATGGTGAATGCCACGCCGGTGGAGGTGCCGCCGCCCGGCGCGGGGTTGAACACCGTTACGGTGGCGCTGCCGGCCGCCGCGATGTCCGCCGCGCCGATCGAGGCCTGCAGCTGGTTGGCCGAGACGAAGGTGGTGGCACGCGCCGCGCCGTTCCAGCGCACGGTGGCATTGGTGGCGAAGTTCGAACCGTTCACCGTCAGCACGAAGGCACTGCCGCCGGCTGCCGTCGTGGCGGGGCTCAGGCTCGCTGCGACCGGCGCAGGATTGCTGCCGCCATTCGGGTTGATGGTGAAGGCCTGGGCGTTGGACGTGCCGCCGCCGGGCGCCGGATTGAAGACCGTGACCGAGGCGGCGCCGGCCGAAGCCAGGTCGGCGGCGGTGATGGCCGCTTCCAGCTCGGTGGCGGAGATGAACGTGGTCGTGCGCGGGCTGCCGTTCCAGCGTACTTGGGAGTTCTCGACGAAATCGGCACCCTGTACCGTCATCGTCAGGCCGGACTCGCCTGCGAGGGCGACGGCCGGGGACAGGCTCGCGGTCGTCGGCTCCGGATTCGACGGTTCGCCGTCCAGATTCGTGCGTACGAAGTTATCGAGGCTGTAGGCCGTCTCGTCATAGCCGGAAAAACCTACTGAACCTGCTGTCACCAGGCGCTCGGAGGAGCTGTCGTCGTAGCTCGCCTGGCCGATGATCTGCCAGTTCGCGCCATTCAGCCGCTCGACGAAGGCTGTCAGTACGACGGGACTGGTGCCGGTGCTGCGCAGGCGCAGGCGGAAGGTATCGGTGGTGTTCAGGGCCGGGGAGAGATTGATCGTGGCCAGGGTGGTAACGAACGCGGTGCCGCGCTGGCGTCCGAGGATCGCCTGAGTGTTGCTCTCGCTCACGTACAGCATGTAGCTGTCCAGCCAATACGCCCATGTCACTGAGCTGGACTGCACCCGGGTGTGGACCTGCGGGTAGCCGGGATTGGAGGCAGTGAAGCGCAGCTCCACCGAGGCTTCGACGTCGAGTACGTCTTCGGCGGCGGGGCGGTAGACCAAGTTATCGTTATAGCCGGTGGACACCGATTGCTTGGTCACTCGGCCGTCCGCCAGCGAGAAGGCGGATGGGTTCTTCTCGATCCAGCCATTGCCCACCGTGGCGCTGTCGGCGCGCGCAAAATCATCGGTGATGTTGGCCTGGGCGGTGCCCAGCACGGCTGTCAGGACGAGCGCTGTGGCAGTGAACCGTGAAAGGACGGACGAGCAAAACGGCACGATTCTCACTCAGGACCCCTCGGGTACCAATTAAATATGTACCGAGATAAAGCAAGAGCCGTACCAGGGTCTAATAGTGCTTATGAATCACTGGGTTGGCCGATCTGCGGGGGCGGGGAAAAAGGGGTGTGTAAAATACACCGACAGGGTGTCGCCGAGAAAGTGTGAACTAGCGCAAATTATTGTTCTGAAAGGGCTCTTTCCGTGGAGCGAGCGGTGTCCGGCTCTCTTCCATCCCCTGGCCGGCCCGCCGGGTGCCCGCGGCCAGGGTCCGGACATCCAATCCCAGCAGGGGCAGCATGCCCAAACCGCACAGCACGACCGATGCATAGGCCAGCACATGGAAAAACAGCGAGGCTGCGATGGCGTCGGTGGCGGGCACCCCGAAGGGCTCCAGGCTAAAAACTGACACCCCACCACAGGGCC
>JBEBRC010000035.1:0-19571 GCA_040395055.1 Steroidobacter denitrificans | reverse complement strand
CAGCGGCCAAACGGTGACTTGTGGCTGCGCGTCGCAATTCCTTCATTCATGCGCCAGCGCGCCGCCTAGCCAGCCTCCCCTATGGATGGGAGACGACGGTCGCGTCGCGCAGCGACGCTCGCTCCTGCCTCACTTTGCGCAGCAGCGCTTCCGCGCTCGCGCGCTCCTTCACTGGACCGATGCGCACCCGGTACAAGGTCGTGGCGCCGGATCTGACAGGCATCACGAATGTCGCATGGCCCTGCCCGCGCAGTTCCTTGGCCAATTGTTCGGCGGTGTCCTGCTTGGAAAAGCTCCCCACCTGCACCGCCCAGCCACTGGCGGTGGGTCCCGCCGGACGAGAGGCTGCAGCAGGCGCCGGCTGCGTCGGCGCGGGTGCGGGCGGCGCGGCCGGCGGCGGCGTGCTGGGGCGAGTGGATGCGGCGCCGGTGGCCGCGCTGGCAGATGCCGGGCGGGGGGGCGTCACGGCTGGGGATGCCTGGGCGGTGGCGGGCCTGGGCGCGGTATCGGACGGCATTCGCTCGGCGGCGGCGGTGGGCGCCTCCTGCACGGACGCCGGGCTTTGCGGCTCTGCGGGCGCAGGCGTCACGCCGGATTCGGCATTGCCGCTGGCGGACGCTCGGGCATCGTCGATATTCGTCTCCAGGGACTGCGAACCCGGCGGCCGATTCAGGTCGATGGTGTAGGTTTTGGTAGGCGTGCCCGGACGCGCCACCTGGTCGTCCTCGATCGCTGCCTCGGAGCCGACGCGTGCGCTCGGGCCCGACAGCAGTTCGGGAATCAGAATGACGGCGGCAGCGACTAGCACTGCTGCACCAACCAAGCGTTCTTTTACTTCGCGTTCCACGGTCGCGGAGTATAGAAGGCCCTGCGCCGCGGCGCGAATCCGTGCCAGGTACGGGACGAATTTCGTCGGGGACGCTGGATACTGCGGCCAGCAGCCGGTCCGGTTCGGCAAGCCTCACAGGCAGGATCGGGTGCGCGCCTCCAGGAATTCAAGCGCCGGCCCGACGGTCAGGAACGAGCCGAAGACCACGATACGGTCGCTGGGGCGGGCGATCGCTTCGGCGGCCTGGCAGGCGGCCGCGACTTGCGACACGCACGATACCTCGGCGATGCCGGCGCGACGCAGGCGATCGGCGAGCACCTGCGGCGCCAGTGAGCGGGCGCCGCCCAGGCCCGTGACGATCCAGGCATCGACGTGGGCGCGCAGTTGCGCGGCAATGCCCTCGATGTCCTTGTCCGCCAGGATCCCGCACACGGCGATCGTGCGCCCGGCACAAGGGCGAGCGGCCAGTTGGGCGGCAAGCATCCGGGCGGCTTCGGGGTTGTGCGCCACGTCGAGTATCCATTCCGCCGGGCCGGCCGCGGCACTGGTCGTGGCGTTGGCCGGGGCGTTGGCTGTGGCGATGGTCGTAGCACTGGTCATGGCGTTGGCCGTGGCAGCCGCCACCGGCACGATTTGGAACCGCCCTGGCAGGCGCACGGATCGCAATCCTCGTTCGATGGCCGTGCGCTCCAGCGGCAAGCGCGCCGCGAGGCATTCCAGTACGCCAAGTACCGCCGCGGCATTATCGAATTGCACGTCTCCGGCCAATGCGGGGCGCGGCAGCCCGCGATAACTGGTTTGCCGCCCGCGCCAGTCCCAGGTCCCGGCGTCATCGATATGCCAATCGAAATCCCGCCCCAGGCAGCGCAGATCGCTGCCGAGTTGCTGCGCGCTCTCGACGATCGAGAGCGGCAGCTCGCGCGAGCCGAAAATCGCCGGCTGGCCGGCCCTGAAGATCCCGGCCTTCTCGCGAGCGATCGTGGCCACGTCGGCGCCCAGCCAATCGCAGTGATCCAGCGCCACCGAGGTCACCAAGGCCACGTCCGCATCGACCACATTGACGGCGTCCAGCCGTCCGCCCATGCCTACTTCGAGCACGATCGCGTCCAGGCAAGCGGTTTCGAACACCAGCAAGGCTGCGAGCGCATTGAATTCGAAGAACGTGAGCGTGTCGGACTCGCGCGCCATGTCGATGCGCTCGAAGGCGGCGATGAGCGATGCGTCGGACACTTCGCGAGTGGCGACATGAATGCGCTCGTTGTAACGGCGCAGGTGCGGCGAGCTGAAGGTACCGACCCGATAGCCTGCTTGCGCCAGAATGCTCGAGGTCAGCGCGACGCTCGAACCCTTGCCGTTCGTTCCACCGATGGTGATGACGGGACAGGTGGGCGGCTGCCATTGCAGGCGCGCCAGGACCCGTCTCAGGCGCTCCAATCCCAGGTCGATCTTGCTCGGGTGCAGTGTTTCCTGCCACGCAAGCCAATCGGCAAGTCGATCGAAGCGCATGACTGGATCTGCCTTTTCTTCAGGCGCCGCCGCGGGAACGCCCACCCCGGGTATGCGCCGGGTGTACTACTGCGCCGGCGGCCGTTGCATGAACATGGTCAGCAAGCCGGCGACGCGGTCGCGCATGTCGCGCCGGTCGACGATCATGTCCAGCGCACCATGGTCGAGCAGGAATTCGCTGCGCTGGAAACCTTCCGGCAAGGTTTCGCGCACCGTCTGCTGGATGACGCGTGCGCCGGCGAACCCGATCAACGCCCGGGGCTCCCCGATATTGACGTCGCCGAGCATCGCCAGGCTGGCCGACACCCCGCCGGTCGTCGGATCAGTGAGGACGGAGATGTAGGGCAGGCGCGCCTGGGCCATGCGTGCCAGCGCGGCACTGGTCTTCGCCATTTGCAGCAAGGACAGCAACGCCTCCTGCATGCGCGCGCCGCCGCTCGCCGAAAAGCACACCAGCGGCTTGCGATGCTCCAGGCAATGCTCGGCGCCGCGCACGAACCGCTCGCCGACGGCCGAGCCCATCGAGCCGCCGAGAAAGGAAAACTCGAAAGCGCAGGCGACGATCGGCAGGGAATGCAAGGTGCCGGCCATCACCAGCAATGCATCCTTCTCATGAGTCGTTTTCTGCGCCTGCACCAGACGGTCGCGGTAGCGCTTGGTATCGCGGAACTTCAGCGGATCTTCCGGCCCGATATTGTCGGCCAGTTCGACCATGCCCTCGGGGTCCAGGAAAAAATCCAGACGCTCGCGTGCGCCGATGCGCATGTGGTGGCCGCACTTCGGGCATACATGCAGATTGCGCTCCAGCTCCGCGCGGTACAGCACGGCATCGCAGGCAGCGCACTTCATCCACAGACCTTCGGGAACCGAGCGCGTCCGCCGCTCGGTCTTGATGCGTGAAGGAATGATTTTCTCGAACCAGGTCATGCGGTGAAATCCATCGAAAATCCATCATAAATCATGGCAGGGCGTCTGCGCACGGGGCCAGAACACGATCCAGGGGGCGCATCTATACTGGGTCGCGATACGCTGGGCAAGCGGTCGCGAGAGATTCCGCCTGCTCCAGCGGCTCGCTCGGCAGTCCCAACGCCGCCGCGTAGCGCACGCCGACCAGGTACAGCCCTTCCGCCGCCGCGGTGACGCCGCCTTGGGTCCGGTCGCGCGCCGCCAGGACTTGCGCGGCCCAGTCCGGGGAGCGCTCACCGGTACCGATCGCAATCAATACGCCGGCAATGTTGCGCACCATATGGTGCAGGAACGCGTTGGCGCAGACCTCCAGCACGATCAGTTGGCCGCGCCGCTCGACCGAGATCTGGTGCAGATGGCGCATCGGGGTGCGCGCTTGGCACTGCGCGGCGCGGAACGACGAAAAATCGTGCTCGCCGATCAAATGCCGGGCTCCGGCCTGCATGCGCGCGACGTCCAAAGGATCGCGAACCCAGCACGCGCGCTGCGCCGCCAGCGCTGGCCGCGGCACGCGATTGAGGATGACATAGCGGTAGCGGCGCGCCTGCGCGCTGTACCGGGCGTGAAACGCATCCGACACCTGGCGCGCCCATAAAACACTCACCTGGGTCGGCAGATAGGAGGTGGCGCCGCGCACCCAGCCGCGCTCGCTGCGGCTTGCCGAGGTATCGAAATGGACTACCTGCGCCAGGGCATGCACACCGGCGTCGGTGCGGCCCGCGGCCGTCACGGCAACCGCATGATCGGCGACCCTGGACAATGCCTCCTCGACGACCGCTTGCACGCCGCGGGCGTGCGCCTGCGATTGCCAGCCGGCAAACACGCTGCCGTCGTACTCCAGTCCCAGTGCGATGCGAGCCAAAGTCGATCTGTCACCGAATCGAGTCCAACAGGCGCTGCGCTTCCTGTTGCTGGCCCGGATTGCCCTCTTCCAACACCTCATCCAGGATGCTGCGCGCGCCGTCCGGATCGCCCATGTCCATGTAGGCTCGCGCCAGGTCGAGCTTGGTGCCAACCTCGCTCATGGTCACCGGATCGAGTTCCGACAGTTCCAGGATGGCCGTGTTCTGTTTGTTGGTCGGCTCGTTGTCATCGGCCGACAGCGGATCGCCTACGTCCAGGTCGATACTCGACACATCCAGGGTATGTTCGGCGAACACGTCGCTCGAGAATTCGTCGACCGAATCCAGCAGCCGTGGCTGTTCGATGGTGTCTCCGCCTGCCACGGGATCGGGCAAGCTGCCCAGATCCAGGTCCAGATCGAATCCCTCGGACAGATCCGCCAGCTCCGTGGGGACTTTCATCGATGCCGTCGCATCCACATCCGGGCGTGGCTGCTCGACCGTGTCGCCTGCGCCGTTGGTCAAAATGGTCTGATCGACATAGATCGTGCCGCTGCTTTCGCTATCGAACTGCTCGACGCGCGGCGCTTCCATGGTCCGATCGAAACTGCCCAGGGAGGGCGCCAGCTGGGTCAACTCATCGTCGCTCAGTGACGGGGATTCCTGCGTCTCGCCCAGCGCCAATGCCGTGTCGAGGATGTCGCGCTCGAGCGCACCGGTATCCTCGAGCGAGGACGGCTCCAGCGCATCCAGGTCCAAGCCCAGGTCGTCGATCGACAGCTCGGCGGTCTGGTCGATGCCGTTGCGCGCCTCCAGGATCGGGTCCAGCGTTTGCTCACGGATCGTCTGCGAGCCGCGATCGATCTCGTCCGATGCGCCGGGGGAGTTGGCGGCGAACGCCGAGGGCGCCAACATCGTGCGCTCCAGGCCGGAGTCGCCCGCATCCGAGTCAAACAACGGGGTCTGGACGTCGAACACCGTGCCGCCCAGGGTCGTTTCCTTCAAGGACAGTTCCCGCGCGTCCTCATCCAGCGCCGCCGCCTCCGATCCGATCAGCGGCGACTCGACAGTCGCGGCATCGGGCAGCGACTCCGCGGTGGACCCGATCAACGGCGACTCCACGGTCGGCGTCTCCTGGGTGCGTGCCAGCGGATCGATTTCCCGGGTCGGATCGTCCGACGCATCGCCCGGCGATTCATCGAGCAGGAAGTCCAGTTCAGACGCGCTCTGGAATGTGCCCTGGGATGCGCCCTGGACGGAAGCCAGGCCCTGGGTCGCCGACGGGTATTCGCCGCTGGTGAATTCCAGGTCCAGGCCGTCCGCCGCGATCTCGCCCTGAGTCGCTTCATCCGGTTCAGCGAACAGGTCGACGTCGACTCGATTCTCGCCACCTTCCAGATTGACGTCGACCAGATCGACGCGGGTCGCGCCCGCCTCGCCCTTGAACATCGGGTCATCGACAGCGATCTGCCTGCCCATGATGAGCACCTTGTCCCACTCCCCGGGCGCCGCCTCGCCACGGTTGGCATACAGATCGTGCGCGGTCTCCAGGAACTGGTCCTTGTTGCCCCAGACGAAGTAGATCTCAAGCAGCTTGTGCTTCAGTTCGCGGCGTGCCGGCTCGCGTTCGATCGCAATCTTGACCAGGTCCGCGGCCTGGTCGTACAGACCGTAGGCCATATGGAAGTCCGCTTCGGCCAGCGCGTCCTGCTGGTCGAAACGCACCGCGGTTTCGCTGCTGAGCGTCTCATCGGCGCTGCGGGGCGCCGGGCCCGGCGTCTCCTCCGCATCCAGCGCAGTCGACAACAGCATGTCGCTGTCATGGCCGGCGGACTGCGGCATGTCCTGCCCGAGGTCGACCTGGTCCTCGACCAGGAACGACTCGGCGCGATCCCGCCCGCGAACGACGGTCGGCGCCGCGGCAGGGAATTCGCGAACCGGCGGCGGTGGCGCCACAGGCTCCCGCTCCAGCGGCTCCACCTCCAGCGGTTCCAGCGAAGCCAGCGACATGTCCGACTCTTCACGCCGTCGCCGAATGAAGGCCAGCACCAGAGCCAGCACCACCAGCACGCCCAATGCGATCGGCACCCACCAGTATTGGCCGATGCGCTCGAACAGCGATGGGCTGGTCGATTCCTGCGCCGCCATGGGCGCGGGTGCAACCGGCCGCGCCGGCTCTTCGGTCTGTGGCGCTTGGGTCGCCGCCGAGGCATCGCCCTGGATCTCGCCCTGGGCGGCATCGGGCGCCTCGCCCTGCGCCGGCGTGTCGTCCACCGCCTGCTGCACGCTGGCCAATCCGGGGCTGTCGAGTTCCAGGCGGCCGTCCTGTGCCGCGGGCGCACCCGAACCAGCCGCCTGCGCCTCCGGCGCCACGCCTGGCTCTTCGAGCGCCGCGACAGCTGCCTCGGCTGTCGTTGCCGGCGTCTCCTGCGGCGTGACCAGGCGCAGGCGACCTGCTTCCTCCGCCGCGCCTGACGAGGCCGCCGCACTCCATTCGGCAGCTTGCCGTGCGACTTCGGCCGAGGCCTCGCCGCCGGAGATCGCATCGATCTCGGACAGCGCCGGAATGCGCAGCACGCTGCCGGCACGCAGTCGATTGATATTGCCGCTGAATGCCTCGGGGTTCGCCCGGAACAGCGCGATCATGGTTCGATTGACGACGCTCGGGGAACCGGGATTCACGTCGCTGGCGATACGCCACAGGGTGTCGTTGCGCTGGACGGCGTATTCGCCCGCCAGCCTATGCACCGGATCCTGGCTTTGCGTCGCCGGCGCACTCGATGAGGTCTGGGCGGGCTCCGGCGGCGTCACGGGAGCCGGCGCGGGCGGCTGTTCGGGCTGCTGCGCCTGTTGGCGCTCGATGCGACCATCCGACTGCGCACCGGATTGGGGTGTCGCGACCGGCGCCGCCGCCTGCGGCGGCGTGGGCATGAACAAGGGTGGATCCAGCAGGACGGTGTATTCGCGCAGCAGTCTGCCGCGCGCCCAACTGGCCTCGACCAGCAAGGTCACGAACGGTTCGGTGACCGAGCGATTCGAGGTCACCTTGATTGCCGCCCCGCCACCGCTGGTGGGAGCAATGGAAAAATCGAAGGCGGCCAGGAACGCCGGCCGGTCGATTCCATATCGGGCGAACAGATCCGGATCCGCGAGACCCACCTTGAGGCTGGCCAGTTCGTCACGGGTGGCGGAGATCAGTTCGATTTCGGCGTCGAAGGGCTGATTCAGAGCAGAGCTGAGGCGGATCTCCCCCAGGCCCAACGCGTACACCGTCACAGGGGACAGCAGTGCGCCCGTCAGCAGCAGACGCGGCAGATGTCTTCTCATCAGCTCTCCCGGTACGTCGTCCCGAAGCGATCCGGCCCTGTCAGGGCCTACATTAAGCCTTGATTTATGAATGATTTTGGCAGGCGCCAGCGGCCGTCAATGCTCATGTGCTTCTTGACTTTGCGCGCGCAACTATAGCTTACAAGTAGTCTTTCACCAAAATCTCTGCGATCTGGACCGTATTTAAAGCAGCTCCCTTGCGAACGTTATCGGACACAATCCACAGATTCAGACCTCGCTCATGACTGATGTCCTCCCGGATGCGGCCGACATACACCGGATCGGTGCCTGCGCCCTCGGTCACCGGGGTCGGGTAACCGCCTGGCTTGCGCTCGTCCATCACCACCACACCGGGAGCGCGTGACAGTATTTCGCGGGCCTCGGCCTCCGTCAGCTTGCGGCGGGTCTCGATGTGCACCGCCTCCGAGTGGCCAAGGTAGACGCCGACGCGCACCGCGGTCGCGTTCACGCGAATGGAGGTATCTTCAAAGATCTTCTGGGTTTCCCAGAACATCTTCATCTCTTCCTTGGTGTAGCCGTTGTCCAGGAAGACGTCGATCTGCGGCACGCAGTTGAACGCGATCTGCTTGGCGATGACGTTCGTTTTCACTTCCCCGCCCTGCGCCAGGGCCTCGGTCTGCTGGCTCAGCTCATCCATGGCCTTTTGCCCGCCGCCGGACACGGACTGGTAGGTCGCCACATTGATGCGCTCGATGTGGGCGGCATCGTGCAGCGGCTTCAGCGCCACCAGCATCTGCATGGTCGAACAGTTCGGGTTGGCGATGATGTTGTGCTTGCGATAGCCGGCGATCGCATGGGGATTGACCTCGCTGACGATCAGCGGAATGTCGTCCTGGTAGCGAAACTCCGAGGTGTTGTCGATGACCACGCAGCCTGCCTTCCCGGCGCGCACGGCATGGACCTTGGACACGCTCGAGCCGGCCGAAAACAGCCCCAGCTGCGTCTGGGAGAAATCAAACTTCTCCAGATCCTGGATCACGACATCCTGGCCGCGGAATTTCACCGTTTTGCCGGCCGAGCGTGCGCTCGCCAGCGGAAAAATCTCACCCACGGGAAAGTCCCGCTGCTCCAGGATGGACAGGATATTGCCACCCACCAGTCCGGTCGCGCCGACCACCGCAATGTTCCAACGTCTGCTCATCGTGTCTTGCCCGCTCCTCGCTGACCGCGAGTCGAAATTGCCTGTGCGACCCCGCGCGACCGTGCCCGCGCGACCGTGGAAGATTTTTGAGTCGCTTCATGTGAAACGCGCGGCGCCCGCGAACCGCACGCAACTCCTAACATTACCCGAAATGACAGCGCCATATAAGGTGCGCCGCGCAAGAGTTTTCGTCTTGTCCCGGCGCGAGCCCCTTGCCGGATGCGAGCTGTTGCCGGTCGAGTCCGGTGACTCCGGGCCGGGTCTCATTCCGCCCGCGCTGCAATCACCGGAGTGCCGGCGACTACATCGGCGTTCTGGGCTCGATGACGCAGGTAATGGTCCATCAGCACCAAGGCGAGCATCGCCTCGGCAATGGGTGTCGCGCGCAATCCTACGCAAGGATCGTGGCGGCCGGTGGTGACGACCTCGGCACTGCGGCCCTCGATATCGATCGTCTGGCCGGGAATGACGATGCTGGAGGTCGGCTTGAGCGCAATGCTGACCAGCACGTCCTGTCCCGAGGAAATGCCGCCGAGCACGCCGCCGGCGTTGTTGGACAGGAACCCCTGGGGAGTCATCAGATCGCGATGCTCGCTGCCCTTCTGGGTCACACTGGCGAACCCGGCGCCGATCTCCACGCCTTTCACGGCATTGATGCTCATCATCGCGTGGGCAATGTCGGCATCCAGTCGATCGAAGATCGGCTCGCCCAGCCCCGGTGGCACGCCGCTGGCCACCACGTTGACGCGCGCGCCCACCGAGTCGCCTGCGCGACGCAGGTCGATCATGTAGGTTTCGAGTTCCTCCAGCCGCGATGGATCGGGGCAGAAGAACGGGTTGTCGTATACCGCTGACAGGGATTTCGCTTCCAACTGCAGCGGGCCGAGTTGCGCCAGATAGCCCTGGATCGACACGCCCAGCCGCTGGTGCAGATATTTGCGGGCGATCGCCCCCGCCGCCACGCGCATGACGGTTTCGCGCGCCGAGGATCGTCCGCCGCCGCGGTAGTCGCGCAGGCCGAACTTCTGCTGGTACGTGTAATCGGCGTGACCCGGACGGAAGCGATCCTTGATCTTCTCGTAGTCGCGCGAGCGTTGGTCCTGGTTTTCTATCAACAGGCCGATGGGCGTCCCGGTGGTGCGCCCCTCGAACACGCCCGAGAGGATGCGCACCTGATCGGGTTCCTTGCGTTGGCTGGTATGCCGCGACGTACCGGTACGGCGCCGCTCCAATTGCGGCTGGATGTCCTGCTCCGACAGGGCCAGTCCCGGCGGACAGCCATCGACGATGCAGCCCAGCGCCGGGCCGTGGCTTTCGCCGAAGCCGGTGACGGTAAAGAGCCTGCCGAAGCTGTTACCGGACATGGGACGGATGGCGCATGGCCAGATCGTGTGTGCAACAAGTCATGGACTGGATCTCGGCGGCAGCGATCGTTCGAGCTTCATTCTATCGGCTGTCATGACGATGTGCCCAGCTCCTCGCAGTGGGCCTGCAGCTGCGCGGCGCTCAACAGAAACACGCCGCCACCGCCGCGCTCGAACTCCAGCCAGGTGAAAGGAACGCGCGGATAGGCCTCGAGCAGCGCCTCTTCCGAGTTACCCACCTCGACGACCAGGATGCCCTGCGGCTCCAGATGCACCGCCGCCTGCCGCAGAATCCTGCGCACGATGTCCAGTCCATCCGCCCCACCGTGCAGTCCGCCAGCAGGTTCTCGATGATATTCCTGCGGCAGGCCGGCCATTTCCTCGTCCCCGACATAGGGCGGGTTGGAAACGATCACATCGTAGCGCTCGCCTGCGAGCGCCTGGAACACATCCGAGCGCAGCGCGCGCACCCGCGCCTGCAAGTCGTGGCGTTCGATATTGATCGCCGCCACCGCCAGGGCGTCCGCGGAAACGTCCGTCGCGTCGACCCGTGCCTGCGGCAGCGCCAGGGCGGTGGCGATCGCGATGCACCCCGACCCGGTGCCAATGTCGAGCACGCGGCCGATCGCAGCGGGATCCATCCAGGGTCCGAAGTCTGCCTCGATCAGTTCCGCCAGCGCAGAGCGCGGCACCAGCACCCGCTCATCGACATAGAACTCATGTCCGGCGAACCACATGCGGCGAGTGAGATAAGCCGCCGGCAGCCGCTCGCGAATACGCCGCTCGAACATTGCCAGCGCCGCCTGGCGCTGTGCTCGATCCAGTGTCCGCGCATAGACCTCGGCCGCCTGCTCATGGCGTAGGCCCGCGGCAAAGAACACCAACTCGGCCGCTTCGTCCACGGCATTGTCGCTGCCGTGGCCGAACCACAGCCCTTCGCGCTCGAACGCCTCGGCGCCATAGCGGATGAATTGCTCCACCGTCGCGGGGTCGGGCGGTGCGGGATGCCCACTCAGGGTCGAAGCGCTCGGATTGAAGCCGGATTTCATGCGGGTCGTGCGATAATGCTGCTATGTCAAGAATTCAACCGATCGCACTGGCGATCGCCGTCGCCATTGTAGCCATCGTTGCAGGAATGCTGTTGTCCCGTGCGCTGATGCAGCCCGTGGCGCCAGCGCAGCCACTGGCCTCCGGTACCTTGCTCGATCCGCCGCGGGCGCTGCCGGCCATGCCCGAGGCGCCAGAGGGCGGCTTCGTCGATCAGGACCAGCAGCCCTTCGACAGCGAGCGGCTGCAAGAACGCTGGAGCCTGATGTTCTTCGGCTTCACCAGCTGCCCGGACATCTGCCCGATGACCCTGGGGATGTTGGCGCAGACGGAAAAACTGCTGGCGGACCTGCCCGCGGCACAGCGCCCGCAAGTCATCCTGGTCTCGGTCGATGCGCAGCGCGATACGCCCGCTCAGTTGTCCTCCTACGTCAAGTTCTTCAGTCCCTCCTTCACCGGTATCACCGCGCCGCAGGACGTCATCGAGGACTTCGCCCGCCAGATGGGCGTCGTGGTCGCGATCACGCCGCTGGAGGGCGGCGGCTATACGGTCGATCACTCGGCGTCGATCTTCCTGGTCGATCCGCAGGGAGCGATGCGCGCCTTGTTCTCCGCCCCGCACACCGCCGCGCAGCTTGCCGAGGACTATCGGCGCGTGATCGCCGCGGGCCGCTGATCCTTTCGCCGCCCGACACCCATCGCACATGACGGATACCACCACCTCCGATACGCAGGCGCGCCGCCAGCCCGACCCCGAGGCGCACGCCCTGCCCGGCCGCGGCGATCGCTGGTTTGCGGCCCTGCAGTACGTGCTGCCCAAACAGCTGCTGTCGCGCCTCATCTACGCACTTGCTCGCAGCGAAGCGGCATTCGTCAAGAATACGTTCCTGCGCATCTTTCTGCGCGGCTACCGCGTGAACATGGACGAGGCGTTGCAGGCGGATCCCTTCGCCTATCGCAGCTTCAATGACTTCTTCACCCGAGGCCTGCGGCCTGACGCGCGCCCGATCGCCCAGGACGCGGCGCTGATCGTCAGCCCGGTCGACGGTACCCTCAGCCAGTGCGGCACATTGCAGGATGACTTGCTGCTGCAGGCCAAGGGACAGCAATACTCGCTGCTGGAACTCCTGGGCGGGGACGAGGAGGCGGCGCAGGCCTATCGCGGCGGCAGCTTCGCCTGCATCTACCTCGCCCCTTACAACTATCACCGCATCCACATGCCCTGTGCCGGGGATGTGCGCAGCAATCTATACGTGCCCGGCGATCTGTTCAGCGTAAATGCCGCGACGGCGCGCGCCGTGCCGCGCCTGTTTGCCCGCAACGAGCGGCTGGTGTGCGAATTCGACACCCCGCTGGGGCGCATGGCGGTCATCCTGGTCGGCGCCTTGTTCGTCGGCAGCATCCAGACCGTGCATTGCGGCGAAGTGAATCCTCCGCCACGGCGGCGCAAAGCGCCGCAGCCGATCGCGGCCGGCATCGGCCGCTCGTTCGGCAAGGGCGAAGAACTGGGGCGCTTCAACATGGGTTCGACGGTGATCCTGCTGTTTCAGCGCGACCGCATGCGCTGGGACCCTTCGCTGGCGAGCACCGCGACGGTCCAACTCGGCCGTCCGATCGGCCAGCGCGCCTGAGACGAATGAGCGACTGGACGCCTACCGCGTCGATCGCCACGCTCGAGCGGCGGGCGTCGATGCTGCGCGCCGCGCGCGAATATTTCATCGCCACGCGGGCGCTGGAAGTGGACACGCCGACCTTGAGCGCCGCCGCTGTCACGGACATCCACCTGGCCAGCATCGAGGCGCGTGCCAGTGGGCAGCGCCGCTTTCTGCATACCTCACCGGAGTATGCGATGAAACGACTGCTGGCCGCGGGCTGCGGCGATATCTGGCAGGTGTGCAAGGTCTATCGCGACGGCGAAAGCGGACGCTGGCACAATCCGGAGTTCACGCTCATCGAATGGTATCGGCTGGGCATGGATCACCATGCGCTGATGTCCGACGTGGAACGGCTGATCGCCACCCTGCTCTCCTCATCGCCGCACACCGATCGCGCCGAACGCTTGAGCTATCGCGAGGCGGTGCAGCTGCATGCCGGCGTCGATGCCTTCCAGGACGCCACGCCGGTACTCATCGCACGTCTCCATAGCGCCGGCATCGATGTGCCGCACGACTTGCATCGGGATCGCGATGCCTGCCTGGATCTGATCATGGCGACCTTGGTCGGACCGCGACTGGGACATGGGCGGCTGTGTTTCGTCTACGATTACCCGGCGAGCCAGGCGGCGCTGGCGAAGCTGCGCGGCGAGGTGGCTTCGCGATTCGAGGCCTACCTGGATGGCATCGAGCTCGCCAACGGCTTTCACGAACTCGCCGCCGCCGCGGAGCAGCGAGCGCGCTTCCAGCAGGACAGCCTCGAGCGCGCCCGACGCGGCCTGCCGGCCGTGCCGATGGATGAGCGTTTGCTCGCCGCACTCCAGCATGGCCTGCCCGAATGCTCAGGCGTTGCCCTGGGCTTCGACCGCCTGCTCATGTGCGCCGTGGGCGCGCAGCACATCGACGAGGTACTGGCGTTCCCGTTCGGCCGCGCCTAGCCCCCATGAAAGCGATTGAACTGCCCAGCGCATCATCCAAGCCAGAACGCTACGCCGAGCTGGCGCAAGCGGTGCGGGCTGTCATCGATGGCGAGCCGGATTTCATCGCGAACCTGGCCAACGTGTCGGCGCTGATTTTCCATTCCCTGGCAGATGTGAATTGGGCCGGCTTTTATTTGCTCAAGGGCGGCGAGCTGGTCGTGGGTCCCTTCCAGGGGCAAGTGGCTTGTGTGCGCATCCCACTGGGCAAAGGCGTATGCGGCACCGCCGCGGCGACCCGCCGCTCGATCGTCGTTCCCGACGTGCGGGCGTTTCCGGGCCATATCGCCTGCGATACGGCATCGAGTTCGGAAATCGTGCTGCCCATGATCCGCGAGGGAGAATTACTGGGCGTGCTGGACATCGACAGCCCGACGATCGGACGCTTCGACCAACAGGATCAGGAGGGTCTGGAGCAGGTCGTCGCGGCGTTGCTGCATGCGGTGCATGCGGTGCCGGACTTGAGTTATTGACGTTTTGGCCGGCCGCCGTCGCAGCCGGCAGCGGCAGCGGCAGCGGCAGCCCAAGAGGGTCGATCGCCTGGGGGCGCAGCGGTAGCCATGCCGCGGCCGATACGTCGACAACTCAAGCCCGGCGCCCAGGACCCCGCCGTCCCGCCCGCCCTCGAATGTCAACAAGTCAAGTCCGGCTCCGGGGCTCCCCTGGGCTCCGGGGCTCCAGCGCCCTCAGGCCTTGGCGCGTGCGATGTACTCGCCCGTGCGAGTGTCGACGCGGATGGTTTCCCCTTCGTTGATGAACAGGGGGACGCGCACCACGGCGCCGGTCTCGAGCTTCGCCGGCTTCTGGCCGCCGGTCGCCGTATCGCCGCGCAGCCCTGGGTCGGTCTCGACGATCTGCAGCTCGACGTGCGCCGGTGGCGTAACATTCAACGGTACGCCGTTCCACAGCATGACCGTGCAGTTCATGCCATCCTTCAACCAGATCGCACCGTCTCCCAGCGCTTCCTTGCCGGCCGTGTACTGCTCGAACGTGTCGGGGACCATGAAATGCCAGAATTCGCCGTCGGCATAGAGATATTGCATCTCCGTTTCCATGACATCCGCCGCCTCGACGCTGTCGCCGGACTTGAACGTACGCTCGATCGTACGCCCCGTCTTGAGATTGCGAACCTTGACGCGATTGAAGGCCTGGCCTTTTCCGGGCTTGACCATTTCATTCTCGACGATCGAATAAGGATCGTTCTCGAGAATGATTTTCAGACCCGACTTGAACTCGTTTGTGGAATAGCTGGCCATTTGGCACCGTCGACCGATCTGTGAAAAATGCGGGGAATTCGTGTGAAACGTAAGACTTGTCTATATGACGCGCCGCCTCGGCGAGACGACAAGGGGCGCAGATGATAGCCGCAACGTCCTCCCCAGGCCAATTCGATGAGCAATTCGACCCGGCGCAGCCCACGGCACGCTGGCAGCACGTGCTCGCCGATGCGCTCAGCGACCCGCGCGAACTGTGCTCGCTGCTCGAGCTCGACCCAGCCCTGATCATGCCGGCGATCGAGGCCGCCCGGGGCTTCGCCCTGCGGGTGCCGCGTGGCTATGTGGCACGCATGCGCCGCGGCGACCCGCACGACCCGCTGCTGCAGCAGGTCTTGCCGGTGGCGGCGGAACTGGTCTCGAGCGAAGGCTACGTCGCCGATCCCGTGGGCGACCTGGGCAGCCGGGCCGCCCAGGGGCTGCTGCACAAATATGCGGGCCGCGCCTTGCTGGTGGCCACCGGTGCCTGCGCGGTGCATTGTCGATATTGCTTCCGGCGTCATTATCCCTACCAGCAGGAATCAGCCTTGCACCACGGCTGGCAACCGGCGCTGGAGGCACTGCGCGCCGATCCCAGCATCACCGAGCTCATCCTCAGCGGCGGCGACCCCTTGAGCCTGAGCGATCGGCGCTTGCAGCAACTGACCCAGGGGCTGCGCGACCTGCCCCAGGTACGCCGGCTGCGGATCCACACCCGCTATCCCATCGTCCTGCCCGAACGCATCGATGCCGGCCTGCTGGACTGGCTGAACCAGCTGCCGCTGCAGAAAGTGGTGGTGATCCATGCCAACCATGCGAACGAAATCGACCACTCGGTGCAGCGCGCCTGCGCCCGGCTGGCACAGGCCGGCGCGACCTTGCTCAACCAGTCGGTGCTGCTGGCTGGCGTCAACGACTCGGTCGAGGCGCTGGCGCAATTGAGCGAAGCGCTGTTCGCGACACAAGTCCTTCCCTACTACCTGCATATGCTGGATAAAGTGCAAGGCGCCGCGCACTTCGACATCGACGAGCAGCGCGCCGTGGCATTGCACCAGGCACTGGCCGCGCGGCTGCCGGGCTATCTGGTGCCACGACTGGTGCGCGAGATCGCCGGTGCGAATGCCAAGACGCCGGTCGCCGCGCCGGCATGAGCCGGTGGGGCCGCCCCCGACCTGCCAGCCGGCGCCGTGACGTGTGACCGGCGCTCGCGGCGCCGGATCGCCATACTGACGATTGCATAAACTCGACGCGGATCACGGATCCCGGCCGCCGCCTGGCGCTATCTGGAGCGCCAGGCATTGCCGCCTCCGGGGCCGTCCGGACTGAACGCCCCGGGGCTTGAGCCGCGGGCATTGAACGGAGAATGAAAGTTGGCTGAACAAAGCGCCGTGCCGATGATCATCCTGACCCGCCAGCAGGATAACGTCGAGGCCATCAACAGCATCCTGCGCAATGCCGGACACGCCGTGCGCTGCAACTGGATTCGCGAACTCGGCGACCTGGGAGATGCCCTGGCGCAGATCCATGCCCACATGCTGATCGCCTTCGTCGGCGAGGACCCGGCGGATACCGACAAGCTCATGAGCGTATGCCGGCAGTTCGGTGCCGAAGTGCCGGTATTGATCGCACGCGATCAAGTCGACGAAGACATCATCGCCGCCACCATGCAGCAAGGCGCGCGCGACGTCGTGAGCCTGGGACACCCTGCACGGCTGTGCGCCGTTGCGATCCGCGAACTCGGCGCCCACCACCAGGCGCGCACCCTCAACAGCACCATCCGTGCGGCGCACCAGTATCGCGAGCAGCTCAAGTCGTTCATGGCCGGTTCGGCCGATGCGATCGCCCATGTCCAGGAAGGCATCGTGGTGTATGCCAATCCGGCCTGGCTGGATCTATACGGATTTCCGGACGCCGAGGGCATCGTCGGCACGCCGTTGATGGATGCGTTCGACCTCGCCGCGCATGCGGCGATCAAAGGCGCACTGGTCGCCTGCCTGCAAGGAAAATGGTCGGACCACGCCTTGCGCGCCAACGCCCTGCTCAGTGACGGCTCCAGCGTGCCGCTGGAAATGGAACTCTCGCGCACCGAGTTCGAGGGCGAACCGGCGGTGCGGCTGTGCATCGTCGCCAACAAACGCAATGCCGGCGACCTCAACGAACAGTTGGCCGACGCGCTGGAACGCGATGCCACCAGCGGCGCGCTGCAGCGGCGATTTTTCGTGGAGCGGCTGCAGACCGCCTTGGCGCAGCCGATCAAGGCCGGGGTACGCCAACTGCTGGCGATCGGGCCGGACAAATTCGATGCACTGGCGGAGGAGATCGGTCCGCTGGGCGTGGAAGAATTCATCGGCCAGTTCGCCAACCTGGTCGGCGAGGCGCGCCAGAGCGGCGATCTGTACGGCCGCTGCGGCGACAGCACCTTGATGATCCTGATGGAGCGCGGCACGCCGCGCGACATCGAAACCTGGGCCAACAACCTGATCCGCAATCTCGCAGCCCAGGTGTTTCGCGTCGGCGACAAGCAGATCCGCTGTACCTGCAGCATCGGCATCGGCGCCACCGATCCGCGCTCGCCCGAGGCCGGCGCCGCACTCGCGGATGCGATCGAGGCGCGCCGCATCGCCGAACTCAATGGCGGCGGACGCGTCGCGGCCATCGACAGGCAGGACGAGGACACCCGCCAGCAGGCCTCGGATGAAACCCTGGCGCGCGACATCCGCGCCGCACTGATGGAAAACCGCTTCCGCCTCATGCAGCAGCCGATCGCCAGCCTGCTGGGCGAGGACCATGCCATGTTCGACGTGCTGGTGCGCATGGTCGACGATCAAGGACAGGAGCTGTTGCCGTCCGAATTCATGGCGGCCGCACGCCGCAACGACCTGATGAAGAACATCGACCGCTGGATCATCGGCGCCTCGATGAGCTTCTGCGCCAGCCGCGGCGCGAAGCAATTGTTCGTGCGCCTGTCCGAGGATTCCGTGCGCGACAAATCCTTGCCGCAATGGCTGGCCAATCAGCTCAAGTCCAACCGCATCGATCCGCAGCGCATCGTGTTCCAGATCAGCGAGCAGACGGCGGCCGAGTATCTGGTCGATGCCACCGAACTCGCCACCAGCCTGCGCCACAGCGGCTTCCTGTTCGCCCTGGAACACTTCGGCACCGGCCGCGACCCGCATGGCCTGATCGCGCATCTGCCGCTGGATTTCATCAAAGTGGACGGCACGCTGATGCAGGGACTGTCAGCCGATCAACTACTGCAGCAGCGCGTCCGCGACTTGGTCGAACGAGCCAAGGCCAAGCACATCGCGACCATCGCCGAGCGCGTCGAGGACGCCAACACCATGGCGGTGCTGTGGCAGCTGGGTGTCGAGTTCATCCAGGGCTATTTCGTCAACGAGCCCGAGCAGGTCGTGATCGGATAAATCCGCCGGGCGCCAGACCTCAGGCCGCCAGGTCGCCTGCGTCAAACCCCGACCGCCAAACCCCGTCCGTTCGCACGCGCCCGCAGACCCGCTCCTCCGCCACTACCCGTCAGTCCCGGCCATCCGCCCTTCGGCCGCCCGCCTTCCTCCGGCGTGGGCAGCCCGGCCACCTGACTCACAACAGCCATTCGATAGGCAACATTGCCAGGATCGCCACCGCTATACGGCGCCAGAAGCCCGCCCCAGGCTCCTGCTCATGGACCTGCTCACGGCCATCCTCGTCGCGCTCCACCCACTGCAAGTCGCCACGCTCATCCAGGCGCACCTGGTAGGCGCCCTCCCCGGCTCGCCGCGCCAGCAGATCGGCGATGGACGTCGCCATCGACGGACTGTCGATGACGAAGCCGTTCTCCGTATTCAAGGCAGCGGAGCGCGGATCGAGATTGAACGAGCCGATGAACACCCGCTCGCGATCGACGGAAAAAGTCTTGGCATGCAAGCTGGAACCGGAACTGCCCGGCAGCCCGCGATCGCTGGCCACCGGCACGGACGCGGAGCGCTTGGTCTCGTACAGCGAAATGCCCGCTTCCAGCAATGGCACGCGACGCTTCGCATACCCGGCATGCACCGCCGCCACATCCGTGGCCTCCAGGGAATTGGTGAGGACCGTGATCTGCACTCCTTGTGCGGCCAACGCCGTCAGCACCTCGACCCCTTGCTGCATCGGCACGAAATAGGGCGAGACCAATTGCAGCTGTGAGGCCGGCGTACCCAGCGTGTCGCCCAAGCGCAGGGGAAACGATGATTCAGGCGCCGCCAGGCCCAGCCCCTTGGCCGGATCGTCGCTGATCATGCGCGTCGCTGCCCACTCGAATGTCTGGCTGCCACTGAGAAGTTGATGCAGCAACGGCGATTCGAACACCGCGCGCACATACCGCGCGGCGGCGGGATCCTTCTCGATCCGCGCCGCCAGGCGCTCCAGCTCATCGATCGCCTCCGCCGGCACCGCGGGCAGCAGGCTCGAGACAGGATAGGAGGACTCGCTCGCCCAATAGCGGTCGAAATCATCGGAGACCTGGTCCACCACCGGGCCGATCGCCATCACATCCAGGTCGGCGAACATCACGCCCTCGCCGGCGCCAAAATATTCATCGCCGACGTTGCGTCCGCCGATGATCGTGACCTGGTTGTCGATCGTGAACGACTTGTTGTGCATGCGCCGGT
>JBEBRC010000034.1:0-19704 GCA_040395055.1 Steroidobacter denitrificans | reverse complement strand
GCGAGTGATCTATTACCACGTCGTCGCGCAGGCGCAGATACGCATGATCCTGATCTATCGCAAGGGCATCAAAGACGATCTGACGCCGAAGGAAAAGGTCGTACTGCGCAGAATGAACGAGGATTGGCAACGATGAACAAGCGATTGTTTGAGCGACTGGTCGAGAGCATGCAGCAGCACGGTGAGATCGCGCGTGGCGAGCGCGTACCATCGCGGGAATTTCACGTGGATGCAGTCGCCGTGAAGGAGATCCGCGCCATCACTCATCTTAGTCAGCCCAAGTTTGCGCGGCTCCTGGATGTTGACGTTGGGACGCTACGAAACTGGGAGCAGGGCAGGCGAGAGCCCACAGGTCCTGCGAAGGCTCTGCTGCGCGCAATAAAGAACGACCCGGCGGCAGTTCTCAAGGCTCTGGCTAGCTAGGGATGCTGAGAGAGTTCGCGCGGCATGCTTGGCTCGCGTCTTTGCCAAGGCTTGCAGCCGACTGTCATGGCCAGTCGCCCGTCACGGCGCGAGCAAGGCACAGTACTTCGGTGAGCGGGGACTGCCGGACGAGGTCGCCTCCGGCCAGCTTTAGCGTGTGGATTGTGGCGAAGGCGGCCCTCTTCCGATTTCGATGCTGCCGGCGTTGCCGCTTGGCGGCCTTACGCCGACGCTTTAGGAATAAGATGAATCGGTGGTGGCGTGTGCTTTCTCACGCCGGCTCGCTTGCGTCCGATCTCTAAGTTCTTGATTTAAATGGCGCTCCCAGGGGGATTCGAACCCCCGTACCAGCCTTGAGAGGGCTGTGTCCTAGGCCTCTAGACGATGGGAGCGCACTGATGACCGACGAACGCCGGTGAAGACGCGTTATTATACGTGCTGCCTTTCCTGGCTCCAAGCGACTTACGCTATTGAACGATACGAACAGCTTTCCCGCTACCGGTGATGCGATCGGCCCCAGGGTCGTGGCGCGCAATGAACATCCGATTTCGCGGGCCAATATATCCCCAAACGCTTTAAAGGTGCTGTACCGGCTGAAAGACGCCGGCTACCAGGCATTCCTGGTGGGTGGGGCGGTGCGCGATCTGCTTTTGGGCCTGAACCCGAAGGACTTCGATGTGGCGACCAACGCCCATCCGGACCAGGTCAAGCAATTATTCCGCAATTGCCGCCTGATCGGCCGGCGCTTCCATCTGGCGCATGTGCGCTATGGGTACGAAATCATCGAGGTCGCCACGTTTCGCGCGGCCCATACTCCGATCGATGAGGACAACAGCGTCGATGAGGGGGGACATAGAGTGCTGGACGAGCGCGGCCGGATCCTGCGCGACAATCTCTATGGCACCATCGAAGAGGATGTGTGGCGGCGGGATTTCACCGCCAACGCCTTGTATTACAACATCGTGGACTTTTCCATCTGGGATTACGTCGGCGGATTCGATGATGCGCGCGACAAGATTCTGCGACTGATCGGGGATCCCGAGACCCGCTATCGCGAAGACCCGGTGCGCATGCTGCGCGCGGTGCGCTTCGCGGCCAAACTTGGCTTTTCCATCCATCCGGATACCGCTGCGCCCATCCCGAAGCTCGCCTGGATGCTCGATGGCGTGCCGCCGGCGCGCTTGTTCGATGAAGTGAACAAGTTGTTCTTGGGTGGCAGCGCCATCAAGGCATTCGATCTGTTGCAGGAGCTGGGACTGCTGCCGCACTTGTTTCCGGATTTGGCGGCGGTCATCAAGGAAGCGCCGGATAGCAGCTCGATCGATCTGTTGCGCCAGGGCTTGCAGGGAACGGATGAACGAGTGCGCGCCGACAAGTCCGTCACGCCCACGTTTTTGTTTGCCGTGCTGATGTGGCCGGCGATACGCCAGGCGCTGGCGCGTGTATCGGGTGAGAGTGAGGGGGAGGTCGACGTGCAGCAGCTGCTTGCCATCTGCGAGCAAGTGACGGCACGCCAACAGGCACGCATTGCGGTGCCGAAGCGATTTACCTTGCCTCTGCGCGAAATGGTGGGATTGCAGCCGCGCTTCGAACGGCGTGAAGGCCGGCGTGCGCTGCGGCTGCTGGATCATCCGCGGTTTCGCGCGGCGTACGATTTCCTGTTGTTACGAGCCGCGGCGGGCGAGGTCGACAGTGAGCTGGCGCAATGGTGGACCGACATTCAGCCGATGAACGCCGAGGAGCGGATTGCGCAGGTCGAGGCGGCGGGCGCTGCGGGCAAGCCGCGCGGGGAGGCCGGAAAGGCGCGTCGCCGGCGTCGAGGGGGACGGCGGCGCGCGGCGTCATCCCAGGCGTGAGTGTTGCCTACGATGCGGCGGCAGGCCATTGCCCTGTACTGCGCGAACTTCGTGCTTTTTCACCCTGTGCATCGATCCGCAGACGCGGACAGCGGATGACATGAGCGATGCTCTGTGGGTACCGGCGTATGTCGCGATCGGCAGCAATCTGGACGATCCGTTGGCGCAGGTCGAGGCGGCTTTCGTCGCGCTGGCCTCGCTCGCTCGCTCGCGGCTGGTGGCGCGCTCGCGCCTTTATCGCACCCGTCCGCTGGGCCCGCAGGATCAACCGGATTTCATCAATGCGGCGGCAGGCCTGCTGACCCAGTTGAGCCCCAGGGAGCTGTTGGAGGCGCTGAAGCAACTGGAGGCCAGCCGTGGCCGGCAGGCGCCGGTCGTACGCTGGGGGCCTCGGCGCATCGACCTGGATCTGCTGTTGTACGGCGAGGTCGGCCTGGAGGAGGCGGATCTGGTGATCCCGCATCGTGGCCTGACGCAACGCAACTTCGTCCTGTATCCTCTCCAGGATATTGCAGCCGAGCTGTGCGTCCCGGGACTGGGACGGATCAGCGATCTGGCGGCACGCGTGGGATCCGAGGGTCTCATGCTCCATGAATAATTCAGCGAGCCTCATGAGCGAGTATCCCGCCGTTGCGACCCCGCACCGCCTGGTTGTTGTCGAAGGACCGATCGGCGTCGGCAAAACCAGCTTGGCACGGCGTCTGGCACGCAGCTTCGGCAGTGAACTGATCCTGGAGCAGGCCGACGAGAATCCGTTTCTCGAGCGCTTCTATCGCAATCCGCGGGCAGCGGCCTTGCAGACGCAGTTGTTTTTCCTGTTCCAGCGTACCCGGCAGCTGGAAGATATTCGCCAGCACGATCTGTTCGATACGGTGCGTGTCGCGGATTACCTGCTCGACAAGGACAGGCTGTTCGCGCAGCTCACCCTGGACGAGGAAGAGTTTGCCTTGTACGAGCAGGTCTATTCCCGGCTGGCGGTGGATGCGCCGGCGCCGGACCTGGTCATTTACCTGCAGGCGCCGGTGGACGTGCTGCTGGAGAGGATCGAGCGCCGCGGCATTCGCTATGAGCAGCACATCGAGCGCGACTACCTGGAGAGGTTGCAGGAAGCCTATGCGCGCTTTTTCCACGCCTACGATGCCTCGCCGCTCTTGATCGTCAACGCGGCCCAGGCCGACTTCGTGGGCGATGAGCGTGATTACGCGCAGCTGCTGGAGGAAATGGTGAAGATTCGCCGCGGCCGGCACTACTACAATCCGTTGAAGAGCGTTTGACGCTGTTTGACGCTGGGGCGGAGCCGCCGGGCGGTGAGACACCGCATCGCAGCACGAAGACCTCGGTGCGGCGCAGGAGCTCATTGACCGGTATTGAATGTAATATTGATGTTTGCGATACCCTCGGTCATTCTTGCCACCCCTGAGACCAAGGCCTGTCGCCTCATTCAGCCAATCGAACATGTACAAGCATCTGCAAGAGCGCTACGCGCCGCGACCGCCAGTCAATGTTGCGAGCCTGGTACGCATGAAGGCGGAAGGGGAAAAAATCGCTGCCATCACCGCCTACGATGCGAGTTTCGCGACCTTGGTCGATGATGCGGGCGTGGACGTGGTGCTGATCGGGGATTCGCTGGGGATGGTCATCCAGGGCTACGATACGACCGTGCCGGTGACCCTGGAGGACATCATCTACCACTGTCGCGCCGTCGCGCGTGGGCTGTACCGGCCGTTTTTGATGGCGGACATGCCGTTCATGACCTATGCCTCGCGCGAACAGGCGCTGGAAAACGCCGTGCGTCTGATGCAGGAAGGCGGGGCGAAGATGGTCAAGCTGGAGGGCGGCGCCAGTCAGGTCGAGATCGTCGAGTTTCTGGCCAGCCACGACATCGCGGTTTGTGCGCACCTGGGACTGAAGCCGCAGTCGGTGCATAAGGTAGGTGGTTTTCGTGTGCAGGGTCGCGAAGAGGCGGCCGCGGAGCAGATGACGCGTGACGCCAAGGCATTGGAGGCCGCGGGCGCGGACGTCGTCCTGCTGGAGTGCATCCCCGCTGTCCTGGGAGCGCAGATCACGCAGGCATTGCACGTGCCGGTGATCGGGATCGGCGCCGGAGCGGACACCGATGGACAAATCCTGGTGCTGTACGATGTGCTCGACATCACCGCTGGACGCAAGCCTAAGTTCTCCAAGAACTTCCTGGCGGGTCATGACAGCGCGCTGGAGGCCGTGAAGGCCTATACCGAGGCGGTCAAGACCAAGACTTACCCGGCTGCGGAACATTGTTTCTGACGCTTTTCCTTTAAGCTTTTCCAACCTCTCGGCCTTTCATGCAAGTTCTGGCTCGTCCGAACGAGTTGCGCGACCGTGTGTCGCAATGGCGTCGCCGGGGTGAACGGATCGCGTTCGTGCCGACCATGGGCAATCTGCACACGGGCCACGCCAGCCTGGTGGGAGCGGCGGCGGCACTGGCCGAGCACGTCATCGTCAGCGTGTTCGTCAATCCGTTGCAGTTCGGGCCGACCGAGGATTTCGCCGCCTATCCGCGCACGCCAGAGACTGATCGTGAACTGTTGGAAGGACTGCGGGTCGAGGTGCTGTTCTTGCCGGAAGTCGCGGACATTTATCCGCGTGGCCAGGAGTCGACCGCGCGCGTGCATGTGCCGGGGCTGGAGGACATTCTTTGCGGCGCCTATCGGCCGGGTCACTTCATGGGCGTCGCGACCGTCGTAACGAAACTGCTGAATCTGGTGCAGCCCGATGTCGCGGTGTTCGGAGAAAAGGACTTCCAACAACTGATGATCATCCGGCGCGCGACGATGGACCTGTGCATGCCGATCGAGATCGTGGGCGCCCCGACGATGCGCGAGACGGATGGGCTGGCCATGAGTTCGCGCAACCGCTACCTCACCGATGCGCAGCGCGCGCTGGCGCCTCGTATCTATGCCGAGCTGTCGCGTGCGCGCGCGGCGATCGAAGCGGGGTCCAGCGATTTTGCTTCGATCGAGAAGGCGGGCCTGACGGCACTGCAGCAAGCGGGCTTTCGTCCCGATTACTTCAGCGTGCGCGATGCGGCGACCCTGGATGCATTGGGCGATGAGTCGGGTCCCTCGTCGACTCCCTTGTCGATCAGCGGGGCCGAACACGCTGCGCCGCGCGAGCTGGTGGTGCTCACCGCTGCTCGCATCGGCCGCGCGCGATTGATCGACAACGTCAGAGCAATACCGCCGGCGCGAAAGAGCCCCGCTGAGGAGTAGCCGGAGAGCCGAGCCGGAGGAGCCGGAGGAGCCGGACTTGAGTTGTTGACATACGCACGGCGGGGAGCCGAAAGAACTGGACTTGAGGAGCCCGAGCCGGGGCGAGCCGGAGAGCCGGACTTGAGTTATTGAGTTATTGGCAAGCGCGCAGGGTCAAGCGTATGTCAATAACTCAAGTCCGGCTCCTTGTGCTCCTTGTGCTCCTTGTGCTGGGCGAGGGCCCATTGCACGTGTTCGCGCACGAGGGGTGAGGGATCGTCGAGGCGAGCATGCAGGGCTTCGAGCACGGCGGTGCTCGAGGGTGCGTTGCCTAAAGCCACGGCGATGTTGCGCAGCCAGCATTCATGACCGATGCGGCGGATCGCGCTGCCTTCGGTGCGCGCCAGGAAATCCGCTTCGCTCCAAGAGAACAGTTCCACCAGTGTGGCGCCGTCCAATCCGTGCCGCGGCGCGAAGTCGGGCTCGGCGGTGAGTTGTGCGAATTTGTTCCAGGGGCATACGAGTTGGCAGTCGTCACAACCATAGATGCGATTGCCGATGGCGGTGCGAAACTCCTCCGGGATCGCCTCGCGCAATTCGATCGTAAGATAGGAAATACAGCGCGTCGCATCGAGCTGGTAGGGTGCAACGATCGCCTGGGTCGGGCAGATGTCGATGCAGGCACTGCAAGTACCGCAATGGCTGCTGGCCGGTGTATCCACGGGTAGGGGCAGGTCGGTGAGAATCTCGCCCAAAAAGAACCACGAGCCGGCGCGGCGATTGATCAGATTGGTGTGCTTGCCGATCCAGCCCAAGCCGGCATCGCGCGCGAAAGCCTTTTCCAGGATCGGGCCGCTGTCGACGAAGGCGCGCTGGGCGAGCGATACGCTGTGCGATTGAATGTTTTCCGCCAGCCGCGCCAGGCGGCGGCGCAGCACCTTGTGATAGTCGCGACCCAATGCGTAGCGCGAGACATAGCCGAGATCGGCACGCGCCAGCACCTCTTCGGCTCCCTGTGTATGAGGCGGCAGGTAATCCATGCGCGCCGAGATCACGCGCAGAGTGCCGGGTACCAGTTCTTGAGGGCGCGCCCGCTTGCGCCCGTGGCGCTGCATGTAGCCCATCGAACCATGCCGATTCTGCTCCAGCCAGCGCATCAGGCGCTCCTCATCCTCGCGAATGTGGATATTCGCGATGCCGATCTGCTGGAACCCCAGATCTTGACCCCAGCGCCGGATCGTCTGAGTCAATTGCAGCAAGTCATCGGCGGAGGCGTCAGGTACAGGAATATCGGACATTTTCATGCATCAGGTGAGAGCGGCAGTATACCGGGGCACGCCATCGACCGGGCAGGCTCAACGCCCCGCGGCGGCCGGTGGAAAGAGGTAATGCCATGTTCGCAGCCAAAGTGTGGAGGCTCGCCTGTCAATCGCAACACCGCCGCATTTGCTAGTCTGCGCCTCATGAGCACCTTGCCGTTTGCCATACATACCGCCGCGCAGGTGCGAGCCTTGGATCGCCATGCGATCGACGATCTGGGGATCCCGTCCTATGCTTTGATGACGCGCGCGGGGGAGGCGGCATTCGCCAGCCTGCGCGACCATTGGCCCGACGCGCGGCGCATCCTTGTGGTCTGCGGCCCCGGCAACAATGCAGGCGATGGTTATGTGCTTGCCCGACTGGCCCGGGCGCAGGGTCTGGCGGTGTTCGTGGCCGCCGTGTCCGAGCCGGCGCGACTGCATGGCGATGCGCGGCGCGCCCATGACGATTTCCTGGCGGCCGGGGGCGTTACACAGGCTTGGAGCGTCGAGTGCGTGCGGCAGGCCGATGTCATCGTGGATGCCTTGTTCGGCACGGGTCTGTCGCGAGCGCTCGATGCGACGCTCGCTGGCGTCATCCAGGGGATCAATGACAGCGCCATCCCGGTGTTGTCGCTGGACGTGCCGAGCGGCTTGCATGCGGATACCGGACAGGTCCTGGGTGCCGCCGTCGTGGCGCAGCGCACACTGACGTTCATTGGGCTGAAGCTCGGCTTCTATCTTGGCGAAGGGCAGGATCACACCGGAATCGTGGCCTTCGACGCACTGGGATTGCCGCAGGCCGCCCGCGCCGTGGTCGATATCGTCGCGCGGCGCATCGACCCTGGGCTGCCGGCGCGATTGTTGCCGCCGCGCCGGCGCCTGGCGCACAAGCGCCAGCACGGCAGCGTACTGGTGATAGGGGGTGGTCCCGGGATGGCCGGGGCCGCCAGAATGGCCGGTGAGGCAGCCCTGCGGGCAGGCGCGGGACTGGTGACCATCGCCACGCGGCCGGAGAACGTCGCGGCGATCATTCCCGGACGTCCGGAGCTCATGTGCCGTGGCGTGCAGCGAGGCGAGGATCTGCAGGCCCTGATCGAGCGCGCCGATGTGTTGGCTGTCGGGCCGGGGCTGGGAGAGGACGACTGGGCGCAGGCGCTGTTCGAAACGGCCCTGGCGAGTGATCGGACCCTGGTCATCGATGCCGACGGCTTGAATCTGCTGGCCCAGCGTCCCTCGCCGGAGCCGACGCAGGTGCCGGGGCAGCACCACCAGGCGGCGGCGCAATCCCAGGCCGCGACGCGCTCGCAAGCGTTCCCTGGCAAGCGGCGATGGATTCTCACTCCTCATCCAGGGGAGGCGGCGCATCTGCTCGGCTGGACCAGCGCGCAAGTCCAGGCGGACCGATTGGGCGCGGCACGCGGTATTGCTTCGAGATACGGCGCCACGGTGGTGCTCAAAGGGGCGGGAACCTTGGTCGTGAGAGAGGGGGAGGTTCCTTGGATCTGCGATCGGGGCAACCCCGGCATGGCCTCGGCTGGCATGGGTGATGTGTTGACAGGCATCATCGCCGGTATTGCCGCGCAACTGCGTGACAGGCTGATCGACCGCTTGCCCGGGCGTCCGGCGGCTGGCGAGGAATCGGCGGCTCCGAGACCGGCCGGCCCGCAAGACGCGCAACAGGCTGCACTGGCGGAAGCGGCTTGCGCGGCGGTGTCGGTGCACGCCATGGCCGGCGACCTGGCGGCCGGCCGCGGCGAGCGAGGTTTGCTGGCTACGGATCTATTTGTGTATTTGCCTACATGCGTCAACCCATCTCAGCGGTCTTGAACATTCCCACGCCGCAGGGCATGCGTGCCCTCGGCCATAGCCTGGGAGAAGCCTTGCCTGCCGCCGGTGCGGGCGCGCTGGTCATCGGCTTCGAAGGAGAGCTGGGCGCAGGCAAGACCACGCTGGTCGGCGGTATGTTGAACGCATTGGGCGTAGCCGGTCCGGTACGCAGTCCGACCTATACGCTGGTCGAGCCGTACGAGATAGCCGGGCGGCAGCTTTATCACTTGGACCTGTATCGCCTTGCGGATCCCAGCGAAGTCGAAGGGCTGGGCGTACGCGATCTGCTGGGTCCGGAGGCGGTACTGCTCATCGAATGGCCGTCCCGGGGCGAAGGCTGGCTGCCGCTGGCCGATCTGAAGGTGGAGATCGAATATTTGCCTGCCGGTTCGAGCGGCGGTACCGGTGCCGCGCCGGACGCCGCGCCGGGAAGAGTGCTGACCTTGCGGGCGGGATCCTCGACAGGCGAGCAGCTGGTGGAGCGGCTGCTTGCAGCGATGTCACAATAATAGAGTCTATCCCCATAATTTAATTGAAAACTTCCATTCGTCCAGGGTAGATTACCGGCACCATGGTGCACCGCTGCCCAAAATATTCCTGGATCGGCCTGATCGCATGCGCCTGTTGGTGCATCGCGGCGCTATCCCAGGCTGCCGCTGCCGTCACGATCCACGATCTGCGCCTGTGGGCCGGACCGGAGTCGACGCGCCTGGTGTTCGACTTGTCCGCACCCGCCCAGCACTCGGTGATGATCCTGCGGAATCCCGATCGCGTGGTGGTGGATATCTCGAAGGCGCAGCTCAACGGCCGGGCGCTGCCCAAAGGCCAGGGCTTCATCGAGCGACTGCGGGTCGGCGAACAAGGCAACGGCGATCTGAGGGTGGTCATCGACCTCTCCGGCCCGGCGAAATCGCATACCTTTGCGGTCGCACCGGATGGCCCGAATGGGCATCGGCTGGTGGTGGATTTGACCGCCGCGCCGGGTGCGGCTGCGAGCAAGCCGGGTGTGACCCAGGCCGCGCGGGCGTCCGCGCCGCCGCCCCCGGTGGCTGGCCCGCCGGTGGTCGTCAAGTCGGCGCAGGATGTGAACGGGCGCGACGTCGTGGTGGCGATCGATGCCGGCCATGGTGGCGTCGATCCCGGCTCGATCGGCAAGCGTGGCACCCGCGAAAAGGATGTGACGCTGGCCATCGCCCGCCGTCTCAAGGCGCGCATCGATCGCGAACCCGGGATGCGAGCCGTCTTGACGCGCGACAGCGATCATTTCATCGAGCTGCGCGAGCGCATCGTCCGTGCACGCCGGCAGCAGGCCGACATGTTCGTTTCAGTGCACGCCGATGCCTATCACGATCGCTCGGTTGCCGGTTCCTCCGTCTACGTGCTGTCGGCGCGCGGCGCCAGCGACGAATCCGCTCGCTGGCTCGCCGATCGGGAGAATGCGGCCGATCTGGTCGGCGGCGTGAAGCTGGACGACAAGGACAGCGTATTGGCCTCGGTACTGCTCGATCTGTCCCAGGGCGCGAGCATGAGCGCCAGCGTCAAGGCGGCCGATATGGTCATGAATGAGCTGTACAGCATCGGCAATGTGACACGCCGTGGCGTCAAGCACGCCGGCTTCCTGGTGCTCAAGTCGCCCGACATTCCATCGATCCTGGTCGAGACCGCATTCATATCCAACCCGGTGGAAGAAGCGCGGCTGCTCAATGCAACGCATCAGCAGCGGCTTGCCGAGGCGATCTATGCTGGTGTTCGCAGCTATTTCTATGCCAACCCGCCTCCGGGTTCGCTGATTGCGCAGCGGCGCTCGCAGACGCGAGGCCCCACTGTGGTGGCCAGCGCGACGCCACGCACGTCCGCGAGCGGCGCCTCGCAGTAGGCGCTGTCCCCGCGGCAGGGCATCGGGCCAGGTGCGGATCGGGACCCGGGCTGCGAAAATCCGCCGCTCTGCTATCCTTCGCCGGCCCTCCCTCCCTTCCTGCCGCGCCTTATGTCGATCCGCGTTCTTCCTGAGCAATTGATTCACCAGATCGCTGCCGGCGAGGTCATCGAGCGTCCCGCTTCGGTGCTCAAGGAGTTGATCGAGAACAGTCTGGATGCGGGCGCGAAGCGCATCGAGGTGGAGATCGAGGAGGGGGGCGTGCGTCTGTGCCGCGTGCGTGATGACGGCAACGGCATTGCGCGCGAGGATCTGGCGTTGGCGCTGTCGCGCCACGCCACCAGCAAGATCGTCACCATCGACGACCTGGAGCGTGTCGGTACCCTCGGTTTTCGCGGCGAGGCATTGCCCAGCATCGCATCGGTCTCGCGGATGAGCCTGACCTCCCGCAATGCCGACAGTCCTGTCGGCTATATGGTCAGCGCCGACAACGGCCGCTTGAGCGAGCTTGAGCCGGCGCCGCACGGTATCGGCACCAGCGTGGAAGTGCGCGACCTGTTCTTCAATGTGCCCGCGCGGCGCAAGTTCCTGCGCACCGAGCGCACCGAAACCCAGCACATATCGCGCATGGTGGAACGCCTCGCCTTGTCGCGTTTCGAAACCTCGTTCCGCCTCTGCGCCGGGCGGCGGGTGGTCGGTGATTACCCGGCCGCCGAGACGCAATTGCAGCGCGAGCAGCGGGTGGCACAGATCGTCGGCGAGGAATTCATCGCCAACGCGCTGTACGTGGAGCATGAAGCCGCGGGCTGCCGCTTGCGCGGCTGGCTGTGCCAGCCGACGTTTGCGCGCGCCCAGCCGGATCTGCAGCACTTCTATCTCAATGGCCGCATGCTGCGCGACCGGCTGGTGGCGAGCGCGATCCGCCTGGGCTTCCGCGACGTGATCTTCAACGGCCGGCATCCGGCCTATGTCCTGTTCATGGACATCGACGCCCAGCAGGTCGACGTCAATGCGCATCCGGCGAAGCTGGAGGTCCGGTTTCGCGACGGCCGGCACGTGCATGACTTCCTGTTTCGCTCGGTCGAGCGCGTGCTGCGCGATACCTACGCGGGGGCGGCGGGCGCATCCACGCCGCCAGCCAGCGCCAGCCATCTGGCGCCGCCGGCCGCAGCGGCGTCGTGGCCGGCCCGCGGGCCGGGGCAGGCGGCGCCGGGCGGCTATGGATCGAATGGCTTCGGCCACTCCTACCGCCATCAGTCCTCGCTGGGCCTGCGGGCAGCGCCTGGTTCACAGGCGTTTTCAAGTGGGGGGTTGGCGGAAGCCTCCCCGGCCGGCGGCGGCGAGTCCGCGAGCGAGCACTCGCCCGGTGCAGCGGCCGCGGCGGTACTGGATGCGGCAGCGCAGACGCCGCCGCTGGGCTTCGCCCTGGCCCAACTGCATGGGATCTATATTCTGTCCCAGGCGCCTGATGGCTTGATCCTGGTCGACATGCATGCGGCGCACGAACGCACCACCTACGAGCGCATGAAGGAGGCGCTTGCGAACGGCGAGGTGGCAAGCCAGCCGCTGCTGGTACCGATACCGGTCGCGCTCTCCCCGGGCGAGGCCGAGGTGCTCGAGGAACATGCCGATGCGTTGCTGCGCACCGGCCTGGAGATCGCGCGTTCCGGTCCGGCGAGCATCCAGGTGCGGGCCGTACCGGCTTTCCTGTCGGCTATCGATCTGGACGATCTGATCCGCCGTATTGCCGCCGACCTGACCGCGGATGGCGCAACCCGCAGCGTGGAGGAGGCACTCAACGAAGTGCTCGGCACCATGGCCTGTCACGCAGCGGTGCGCGCCCATCGCAATCTTGCGGTGCCGGAAATGAATGCCCTGCTGCGGGAGATGGAACGCACCGTGCGCAGCGACCAATGCAATCATGGGCGTCCCACCTGGACTTACGTGAGCCTGGGCGACCTGGATCGGATGTTCCTGCGCGGGCGATGAGTGATTCGACACCCCGGCGGACGGACGTCGTGCTCATCATGGGCCCGACAGGGGCCGGCAAGACCGATCTTGCGCTGCGCTTGGCCGAGCACCTGCCGGTCGAGATCGTGAGCGTGGACTCGGCGCTGGTCTACCGCGGCATGGATATCGGCACCGGCAAGCCCTCCGCCGAGCTGTTGAGCCGTCACCCACATCATCTGGTCGATATCCTGGATCCTTCGCAGCCGTATTCGGCCGGCCAGTTCATTCGCGATGCGCGGCGCGCGATCGACGACATTCGTGCACGCGGCAGAATGCCGCTGTTGGTCGGTGGCACGATGTTGTATTTCCGCGCCTTGCGCCGCGGCCTGGCGGATATGCCGTCGGCTGACGAGCAGACCCGGCGCGAGATCGACGAGCAGGCTTCGCGGCTGGGCTGGGCGGCGATGCATGCCGAGCTTGCCCGGATCGACCCCCTCGCGGCACGGCGAATCCAGCCCAAGGATGCGCAGCGGATCCAGCGCGCGCTGGAGGTGCATCGCCTGACGGGCAAGACCCTCAGCGAATTGCATGCCGCGACCACGCCGCCGGCGGCCGATCTGGCGTTCACGGCCTATGCCTGGGCGCCCGCCGATCGCCAGCGGCTCTATGCGGGTATCGAAGCGCGATTCAGGGAAATGCTGAAGGCGGGCTTCCTCGAGGAGGTCAGGGCCCTGCAGGCACGGGGCGACCTGCATGCCGAACTACCGGCCCTGCGCGCGGTCGGATATCGACAACTATGGGAACATTTGCATGGCGGCGATGATTTCGAGTCTGCAATACAGCGTGCAATCTATGCCACGCGACACCTGGCACGCAGGCAATTGATTTGGCTGCGATCGGAATCCGGCCTGCAGTGGGTGGACGCCCTTGAATCCGGCGCCGACGCCCAGATGCAACGGGCATTGGCTGCACTGTGCCGCCATGAAAGGCGACTTCGAGCTGAATAACGCTGTGTTAAACTGCGGCATTGCAACGAGCAAAGAACGGGGTGCACCGCCCCTTTCCCCGGCGTACGGAAGCAGCATTGTCGGAAGCGCTCAATCAAGAATTCAAAGTCACAACAAGGAGATCGATGATGGCCAGAGGGCAATCATTACAGGACCCGTTCCTGAACACACTGCGCAAGGAACGTGTACCTGTTTCCATTTATCTGGTGAATGGCATCAAGTTGCAAGGTCAGATCGATTCCTTCGACCAATTCGTCGTTTTGTTGAAGAACAGCGTCAGCCAGATGGTCTACAAACACGCCATTTCCACTGTCGTGCCGGCGCGGGCCATACGCCTGCCGACCAGCGACGAAGATGGTGCAGACGCGGCGTCCTCTGCCGAATGAGACAGCGGCGCCTGGCGGAGCGTAGGGTTGTTTGAGCGTCCGCGCAGCGGTGAGCGAGCGCTCCTGGTACGTATTGGCCTGGGAGGATCCCCGAGCAAAGACGAGTTGAGCGAATTCGAGGCGCTGGCGAGTTCCGCGGGCGCGGACGTGCGCGGTCTTGTGACCGGTACGCGGCGTACCCCCGATCCGCGTCTGTATGTCGGCAGCGGCAAGGCGGAGGAGATCCGTTCGCAGGTCAAGTCCCTGGATGCGGACCTGGTGGTGTTCGATCACATGCTCTCGCCCAGCCAGGAGCGAAATCTCGAGGCGTTCCTGCAATGCCGGGTATTGGACCGCACCGGGCTGATTCTGGACATCTTTGCGCAGCGCGCACGCAGTTTCGAGGGCCAATTGCAGGTCGAATTGGCGCAATTGAAGCATTTGTCCACCCGCCTGGTGCGAGGATGGACCCACCTGGAGCGCCAGAAAGGCGGTATCGGCCTGCGCGGTCCGGGCGAGACGCAGCTGGAAACCGACCGCCGGTTGCTGGGCAATCGCATCAAGACCTTGAATGCGCGGCTGGACAAGGTTCTCACCCAGCGCGAAACCACTCGCCGCGAACGCAAGCGGGCGGCGATCCCGACCGTGGCGCTGGTGGGCTACACCAACGCCGGCAAATCGACCCTTTTCAACCGGCTGACGGGATCGGATGCCTATACCGCCGATCAGTTGTTCGCCACCTTGGACCCTACCGTGCGCCGCATCGCGCTGCCGGATGCGCGTCACGCGCTGCTGGCGGATACGGTAGGCTTCGTGCGCGACCTGCCGCATGAGCTGGTGGCGGCGTTCCGGTCCACGTTGCAGGAGGCGCGCGAATCCAGCCTGCTGCTGCATATCATCGACGCGGCCGATCCCAGCCGCGGCGAACGCGTCGCCCAGGTCAATCACGTATTATCGGAAGTCGGCGCGGGGGACTTGCCGCAGATCGAGGTCTATAACAAAGCGGACCTGATCGGCGAGGCACCGCGTGTGGAGCTGGATGAGCGCGGCGGCGTACGGCGCGTATGGCTGTCCGCCCAGACCGGCGCCGGAACGGACCTGTTGGTCGATGCCATCGGCGCCTTCCTGGGGCCGCAGATCGTGCATCGGAACATCGTCCTGACGCCGCAGGACGGGCGTGCCAGGGCGAGATTCTTCGAGGCCGGCGCGGTGCTGGCGGAGCGCGGCTTGCCGGGCGGAGACATCGATCTGGAGATTTCGATGCCGCTGCGGGCTTTCGAGCACCTGTGCCGGGCGGAAGGCCTGGATGTGCAGGCAGTGCCGGGCGCGCCCGATGCGGCCTGCGCCACGGCTGCCGTGGCACAATCCGGCGCGGGAGCGGCGGTGCGCCCTGTAAGCGGGGGCCGGGCCAGGAATATGGGCCGGTCCGGGAACGGAGTCACGCACGATAGCGGGGGTGACGATGGGAATGCCGGGACAATCGCTCGGACATCGGGCGCGAAAGCTTGTGCCCATCCCTAGCCATTCCTACAATCCCGCGTCCCTCGTTGCGTGGCGTCCTGAGGGCCACTCATTTGCCGATCTCGGCCGTACTTTCGGAAACTAGAGCAACAACCCAACATGGCGTGGAACGAACCCGGCGGCCAACCCGGCGGCAAACGCAACCCTTGGGGCGGCGGTAACAAGCCGGACCAGGGCCCTCCCGACCTCGATGAGGTGGTCCGCAATATCCAGCGGCGTCTTGCCGGACTGTTCGGCGGCGCCGGTGGCGGCGGCCGTGGCACGACTGGAGCAGGACCGGGATCCGGCTTCAGCCTGGGCGCGATCGCATTGGTATTGATCGCTATCTGGGCCTTCACCGGCCTGTATACGGTCGATGCCGCCGAGCGCGGCATCATCCTGCGTTTCGGCAAGCATGTTTCCACGACGCTCCCTGGTTTGCGCTGGCATCTCCCCTGGCCGATCGAAACCAAGCAGATCGTGAACACCCAGAGCGTCGAAAGCATCAGCGATCAGACCCGGATGTTGACCAGCGACGAGAACCTGGTCGATATCAACCTGGAAGTGCAGTTCCGGCGCCTCAATGCCCTGGACTATGCGTTCAACGTGCTCAGGCCGGAAGATACGATCAAGGAAGTGGCTGAGAGCGCGATTCGGGAAACGATCGGGCGCAGCACGCTGGACAGCGTGCTCGAGTCGGGGCGTCAGGACATCGTGGCGCGTACCAAGGAATTGATACAGCGCACGCTCGATGCCTACAAGACCGGTATCGAAGTGACCTCGGTCAACCTGCAGGATGTCAAGGTGCCCGGTGAAGTGGCCCCGGCGCAGCAGGACGCGATCAAGGCGCGCGAGGATCGCGACCGCTTGTCGCTGGCAGCCCAGGCGTACGCCAACGACATCATCCCGCGTGCCCGCGGCGCCGGCGTGCGACAGACCGAGGACGCGCAGGCCTATCTGGCGCGCAAGGTCTCCAACGCAGAAGGCGAGTCCCAGCGTTTCGTGCAACTGCTCGATGAGTATCAGCAAGCCCCAGGCGTCACTCGTGAGCGGCTCTACATCGAAACCATCGAGCAGGTAATGAAGTCCAGCAAGAAGGTCGTGATCGACACCGATGGCACCGGCAATCTGCTGTATCTGCCGATCGACAAATTGATAGAGCAGGGGCGGCGAACCTCATCGTCCACCCCGGGCCAGACCGCCACGGTCGAGGCGACGGAAGTCGATACGTCCTCGGCAAGCGCCGAACTGCGTCGGCGAGGTACACGATAATGGCAAATCGCGCATTTCTGGTTCTTATCGCCGCCGTAGTCAGCGCCCTGGTCGTTTCCATGGCGACTTTCACGGTGCGTGAGACGGATCTTGCAATCAAGTTCCGTTTCGGCGAGATCGTGCACTCCGAGTACGCCCCGGGCCTGCATTTCATGCTGCCGCTGGTCAACAACATCCGCAAGTTCGAACGCCGTATCGTGACGCGTAACTATCCGTCCGAGCAGTTCCTGACGAGCGAAGGCAAGATCCTCAGGATCGACTTCTACATCAAGTGGCGCATTGCGGAGGTCGCAAACTATTACCGCGCAACCGGCGGCGACGAAGAGGTCGCGGCGGGCCGCTTGGGCAGCATCGTCAAGGACGGCATCAAGGGCGTGATCGCACGGCGGACCATCCAGCAGGTGGTCGCGGCCGAACGCGACGAGTTTACCGGCGAGATCCTCAAGATCGCGGAAGCCAGCACGACCGGCCTGGGCCTGCAGCTGGTCGACGTACGCGTCAAGAAGATCGATCTGCCGGAGGAAGTGAGCGAGTCGGTATTCAGTCGTATGCGTCAGGACTTCGATCGCCAGGCCAAGCGCCTGCGCGCGGAAGGTGATGAGAACGGCGAGAAGCTGCGTGCCGAAGCGGATCGCGAGCGCACGGAGATCCTGGCGGAAGCCTATCGCAAGGCGGAAATCATCCGCGGCGAGGGCGATGCCAAGGCGGCTGAGATCTATGCGGCTGCTTATTCGCGCAATCCGGAGTTCTATTCGTTCTTCCGCAGCCTGCAGGCGTATCGCGAATCGATCGGTACCGAGAGCGATGTGTTGGTGATTTCTCCAGACAGCGAGTTCTTCAAGTATCTCAATCGCGCCGGCAGGCGCTGACCGTTTCGTCGTGGATTGGTCGGATCTGCTGGCGGCGTTCGCCCTTTATTTGGTGCTGGAGGGCTTGCTGCCTTTCCTGAATCCGCAGGCCATGAAGCGTGTGATGGCCGCGTTTGCCAATTTCGCCGACACGCAATTACGTGTTTGGGGCCTGATCAGCATGAGTGCCGGGGTCATGCTGCTTTATTTCGTCCGCTCATAGAGATTTTCATGAATAGGAATGTAGTCGTCATCGGCGCTCAGTGGGGCGATGAAGGCAAAGGTAAGATCGTCGATCTGCTGACCGATCGGGTCGCTGCGGTGGTGCGTTTCCAGGGGGGCCACAATGCAGGGCATACGCTGGTCATCGATGGGCGCAAGACCATTCTGCGCCTCATTCCATCGGGCATTCTCCATGACACCGTTACCTGCTTCATCGGCAATGGCGTGGTGCTCTCGCCGAAGGCATTGTTCGAGGAAATAGCGGAGCTGGAGAGCGCCGGCGTCGATGCGGCCAGTCGCTTGCGCATCTCGGAGGCCTGCCCGCTGATCCTGCCGTACCACGTGGCGCTGGACCAGGCGCGGGAAGCCGCCATGGGGGCCTCCAAGATCGGCACCACCGGACGCGGCATCGGCCCTGCCTACGAAGACAAGGTCGCGCGCCGCGCGATCCGGGTGCAGGATCTGTTCGCGCGCGAGCGCTTCGCGGCCAAGCTGGGCGAGGTGCTCGATTATCACAACTTCGTCCTGCGCAATTACTTCAAGGCAGCCACGATAGATTTCCAGCAGACGCTGGATGAGGCGCTGCAGCTCGCGGAGCGGCTCCAGCCCATGGTGGCGGACGTATCCGGGGAAGTGAACGCATTGATCCGTGCCGGCAAGCGTCTGCTGTTCGAGGGTGCCCAGGCCGCCTTGCTGGATATCGACCACGGCACCTATCCATTCGTGACCTCCAGCAACTGCGTGGCCGGCCAAGCGGCTGCGGGCGTCGGCGTCGGCCCACAGCATTTGCATTACGTGCTGGGTGTGGCCAAGGCGTATGCCACGCGCGTCGGCAGCGGTCCGTTCCCGACCGAATTGGAAGACGAGGTTGGCGAGCATTTGCGCGTGCGCGGCAATGAGTACGGCTCGGTCACCGGCCGGCCTCGGCGTTGCGGCTGGTTCGATGCCGCGGGTCTGCGTCGCGTGGTGGAGATCAATGGCATTTCCGGGCTGTGTATCACCAAGCTCGACGTGCTCGACGGACTGGACACGGTGCGCGTCGCGGTGGGCTACATGGTGCGCGGCGAGCGTCGCGACCGGCTGCCGGTCGGCGCCGAGGCAGCGGCGATCTGCATGCCGATCTATGAGGAACTGCCTGGCTGGAGCGAAAGCACCATGGGCGTGAAATCCTTCGACGATCTGCCCAAGAACGCCCAGTCCTATCTGCGCCGCCTGGAGGTGCTGGTCGGCGCGCCGGTCGTCATCGTATCGACCGGTCCGGATCGCGACGAAACCATCGTGTTGTCGAATCCACTGGCCTGAACCGGCGTTGATCGTACGCGGGGTCCCCCTTGAGGGATCCCGCGCCCGGTCCGCATGCAGGTGCGCGATCGCTGCAGCGGCGAGCGCGGCGCCCTGTCGCTCCTTAGTCCCTGGCCGCTCCATGAGCGTCGCTGGATCCACGCACTTTCGTCTGCCAAGTGTATTGGTATTGTTCCGCGGTGAACTACGTAGCGCACTCGTGAACATTCCCGGTTTCGCGCCCCGGCCCGTGATGTCACCCTTGGACTCGGATTCAACAGAATCATGAGCGTGATCGACGCACCAGGCGTGCGGGCGGCACGGTTGGGAGATCACCGCATGTCTGATCGGCAGGACCCGTGCTTCGACCACGGGGATACGGGACACAATTGGGCGCTGGTTCTCGCAGCCGGGGAGGGCAATCGCCTGCGGTCGCTGACGACCATGGGCGGTATCGCGGTACCGAAGCAGTTCTGCTCCTTGAACGGTGGCGTCTCGCTGCTGCATGCGGCTATCGAGCGTGCTCGGGTGGTTGCACCCCCCGAGCGCATATGCGTCGTGGTCGCGGACCACCATCGGCATTGGTGGCAGGATCTTGCGCGCGCCATCCCCGCCGAAAACATCATTGTCCAGCCAAGCAATCGTGGGACCGCCCACGGGATTCTGCTGCCGTTGCTGCAGATCGTTCATCGCGACCCGGCATCATCGATACTCGTGCTGCCCTCGGACCACTATGTGCGCGACGAAGC
>JBEBRC010000033.1:0-19749 GCA_040395055.1 Steroidobacter denitrificans | reverse complement strand
CACTGAACGGGTTGCGGCAACCGTGCGTACCGTCCGCGAGGACGAGGATCAGTCCTGGTCGCCGCCAGCACCGAAGACGGGGACGAAGAAAGGGACGACGGTGAAAGCCGGTGCCAAGGCCAAAGGCAAGGCGACAACCAATACCGGGGCCGCAACCGGCGCCAAGGCCAAGACCAGGGCGCCGCGGCTCACCTCGATCCGGGATCGTATCGACGAGGTCGACCGCCGGATTCAGGAACTGCTGAACGAGCGCGCCGGCTATGCGCAGCAGGTTGGCCTGTCGAAGCGCTCGGAAGGCCTGAGCACGGCCGATTTCTACAAGCCCGAGCGCGAGGCACAGGTATTGCGCCAGGCGCTGGAGCGCAACCAGGGACCGTTGCGCAACGAGGAAATCGCGCGCTTGTTTCGCGAGATCATGTCGGCCTGCCTGGCGCAGCAGGAGCCTTTGAAGATTGCCTTCCTGGGTCCGGAGGGCACGTTTTCCCAGCAGGCCGTGCTCAAGCACTTCGGGCATTCGGTGCATGCCTTGCCCGCCCCGGCCATTGCCGAGGTGTTCCAGGAAGTGCAGTCGGGGCATGCCGATTTTGGCGTCGTGCCGATCGAGAATTCCACCGAGGGCACGGTCAACCATACCTTGGACATGTTTCCCACATCGCCTTTGAAAGTCTGTGGCGAGGTGGAACTGCGCATCCAGCAGCACCTGATGGGACGCATGCGCGGTTTGGAAAGCATTGCGCGCATTTGCTCCCATCAGCAGTCGCTGGCGCAGTGCCGCCGATGGCTCGATGAGCACCTGGGCGCGATCGAGCGCGTGCCGGTCAGCAGCAATGCGGAAGCCGCAAGGCGGGCGCGCGACGAGGAGGGTACGGCGGCGATCGCCGGCCAGGCCGCGGCGGAGGTCTACGGCTTGAACATCATCGTGCCGGACATCGAGGATACGCCGGACAACACCACGCGCTTTCTGGTCATCGGCCGCAAGCTGTTCAGCCCCAGCGGTCACGACAAGACGACCTTGCTGGTGTCCGCGGGCGATACCCGCGCCCCGGGGGCGCTGCATCGCCTGCTCGGCCCGCTGGCGCGCCACGACATCAGCATGACCCGCATCGAATCGCGGCCGTCGCGACGCCGCAAATGGGACTATGTATTCTTCATCGATGTGCAGGGGCATGCCGAGCAGGAGCCCCTGAAGCGCGCGCTCGAGGAGCTCAAGCAGCAATGCTCGCTGTTTCGTGTCCTGGGCTCGTATCCTGCAGCGGTCCTGTGAGACCTGTGAGATTAGTCATGACACAACAACCGGCTCGATCCGCCGCTCCCGCCGTGCAGGCCTTGTCGCCTTACCAGCCCGGCAAGCCGATCGAAGAGCTGGAGCGCGAGTACGGACTGCATGACAGCGTCAAGCTGGCCTCCAACGAGAGTCCACTGGGGCCCGGTCCACGAACCCTGGAGGCGATCGCGGCCGCGGCACGCGATATCCGTTTGTATCCGGATGGGGCCGGGTTTGCGCTGAAGCAGGCGCTGATGAACAAGCACGGCTGCTCGATGGACAGCATCACGCTGGGCAACGGTTCCAACGATTTGCTGGTGATGATTGCCGAAGCGTTCCTGACGCCGCAAAGCGAGGCGGTGTATTCGCAGTATGCGTTCGCCGTCTACCCGATCGCGGTCCAGGCCACCGGGGCCAGCGCCAAGGTCTCGCCGGCGCTGCCTGCCGACGCATCGATGCCGCTGGGACACGATTTGGAGGCCATGGCGCGCCTTGTCAACGAACGCACGCGCGTCGTCTTCGTCGCCAATCCCAATAACCCTACCGGCACCTGGCTGGATGAGACGGCGCTGGAGCGCTTCATCGCGGCCGTGCCACCGCAGACGCTGGTGGTGGTGGACGAGGCCTACATCGAATACGTCCAGGAGAAGGCGTTCCCGGATGCCAGCCGCTGGCTTTCCAAGTACCCGCACCTGATTGTCACCCGTACGTTTTCCAAGGCCTACGGGCTGGCGGGGCTGCGTGTCGGCTACGCCTTGTCGCATCCGGGCGTGAGCGACATGCTCAATCGCGTGCGCCAGCCTTTCAATGTGAATTCCGTGGCATTGGCGGCGGCCCAGGCGGCGCTGCAGGACGATCAGCACCTGCAGCATTCGGTCGCCACCAACGCCCGCGGCATGGCGCAGGTGTGCGCCGGTTTCGAGGCGCTGGGCATCGCTTATGTGCCATCCGCCGGCAATTTCGTATTGGTAGACTGTGCCCGCCCGGCGCTTGCGGTGTACGAGGCGATGCTGCGCCAGGGCGTCATCGTGCGCCCTGTCGGCAACTATCAGTTGCCCAAGCATTTGCGCATCACGATCGGAACCGAGGTCCAGAATGAGCGTATGCTGGCCGCGTTGAAGCAGGCGATGCGCTGACCGATGTCGTACTACGTGGTTCAGCCGGCCACGGCAGTGGCTGGCGCAATTCGTGTTCCGGGCGATAAATCCATTTCCCATCGGGCGCTGCTGCTGGGTAGCATCGCCGAGGGCGTGACCGAGGTACGCGGGTTCCTGGAAAGCGAGGATTGCCTTGCCACCATGAAGGCGATGCGTGCGCTGGGGGTCGATATCGAGCAGGTGGCGCCCCAGGAAGTACGAGTGCATGGGGTAGGCCTCAGGGGCTTGAGGCCGGCCAGCCATGCGCTGGATGTGGGCAATTCCGGTACCGCCATGCGTTTGATGACAGGGTTGTTGTCGGGCCAGGATTTCGACAGCGAACTGATCGGGGATGCATCATTGATGAAGCGTCCGATGGAGCGTGTCGCCGAGCCGTTGCGCCGCATGGGCGCCAGGATCGATACCGCGGCCGGCTGTCCCCCGGTGAGGATCGGCGGGCGCAACGCCCTGCAAGGCATTCGCTACCCATTGCCGGTTGCCAGCGCACAGGTGAAATCGGCGATCCTGCTGGCGGGGCTGTACGCCAAGGGCGATACGATCGTCATCGAGCCGGCCGTGACGCGTGATCATACGGAGCGCATGCTGCAAAGCTTCGGCTGTGCCGTCGATTCGCTGCGCGGGGAGTTCCGGCTGGCGCCGCCGGGGCGCCTGAGCGCTCGCTCGCTGGAGATTCCCGGCGATTTTTCATCCGCGGCATTCTTCATGGTGGCCGGTACGATCGGCTCCGGTCCAGGACTGACGATCCGCGGCGTGGGCGTCAATCCGACGCGCACCGGTCTGCTCGATATCCTGGCGCTGATGGGCGCGGATCTGCGTCTGCTCAACCATCGTTCCGCGGGCGCCGAGCCGGTCGCGGACATGGAAGTGCGGCCTGCGCCGCTGCGCGGAATCCATGTGCCGGAGCATCTGGTGCCGCTGGCGATCGATGAGTTTCCGGCACTGTTCATTGCGGCAGCCTGCGCCGCGGGGGAAACCCTGGTCACCGGCGCCGAAGAGCTGCGGGTAAAGGAAAGCGATCGCATCGCGGTGATGGCGCAGGGACTGCAGCGGCTGGGCGTCTCCTGCGAGGTGCTGCGGGACGGTATCCGCATCCACGGTCGAGGGGGGCAGGGGCAACACGGGACGGTTTTCTCCGGCGGCCGCATCGACAGCCAGGGCGATCACCGCATCGCCATGTCCTTCGCCGTCGCCAGCCTGCGCGCCCAGGCGCCGATCCATATCGACGATGTGGCGAACGTCGCGACCTCGTTTCCGGATTTCCCGGGGGTGGCGCAGGCCGCGGGCCTGGCCGTGCAGCTCGCCTCTTCGAGCCAATGCTGATTCCAATGCCTATCGGTTTGCCTGCAAGCGTCGACCTGCCCGCATGGTGACCAGGGCGCCCATCATCACCATCGACGGGCCGAGTGGATCGGGCAAGGGCACGGTGTCGCGCCAGGTCGCCGCCCGCCTGAACTGGCGGCTGCTCGACAGCGGCGCCTTGTACCGTCTGGTTGCCTACGCCGGCCAGCGCCGCGGATTCGATCCGGCCGACGAAAGCGGCCACGCGCGGATCGCCCAGGACTTGGACGTGCGCTTCGATGCCGGTGCCGACGCGCAAGAGCGGATCTGGCTCGATGGGGTGGAGGTCAGTGCGGCGATCCGCAGCGAAAGCGTCGGCAACGGCGCCTCGCGGGTGGCCGCCATGCCGCGGGTCCGCGAGGCGCTGCTGGAGCGCCAGCGAGCATTTGCGGGGCCTCCGGGCCTGGTTGCGGACGGGCGCGACATGGGAACCGTGGTTTTTCCGGCGGCGGCGCTGAAAATCTACCTCACCGCCGAGGCGGCGGAACGCGCTCGCAGGCGCTATAAGCAGTTGAAAGACAAGGGCCTCAGTGCTAACCTCGCCGCCCTTTCGCTAGAGATCGCCGAGCGTGATCAGCGCGACGCCAGCCGCCCGATTGCTCCGCTGCGGCCCGCCGACGACGCCGTGATCGTGGATTCCACCTCGATGTCGATCGAGGCAGTCGTAGCGCGCGTGCTCGATCTGGCTGGCTTTCCGCAGCGGACTGAATCTTAAGCGCTTGCAAGCAGGGCGCCGCGGGACGCGAGACTGTGGGGCAGGATGATGCCTCGATGCAGTTGGGCCGACCCGTGGACGGTCCGCCGCTCGCGTTGCGGCCCGCAGGAGGAACCCTCCGGCGCGGTGGCGTCTTGGGAGAATGGCTCGTGCCGCCTCCGGGGCGCGATGATGCAGTGCGATGATATTTTTTGGCGCCGCGCCGGATGTGCGGTTCGAATCAACAGCCCCTTGCCGGTGCAGGAAGACAGCAAGGGATAGCGGGCCGACTGGCCCCGGAAGTACCCATGACCGAAAGTTTTGCGCAACTGTTCGAAGAAAGCCTGGCTTCGCAAAAGATCAAGCCTGGCGCGATCTTGATGGGACGCATCGTTTCCATCGGACCCGATGTCGTGCTCGTCAATGCCGGCCTCAAAAGCGAGGCTGTGATCCCGGTCGAGCAGTTCAAGAACGAACGCGGCGAGATCGAAGTGGCTGTCGGCGATGATGTCGAAGTCGCACTGGATAGCGTGGAAGACGGCTCGGGCGAGACCCGGCTGTCGCGCGAGAAGGCCAAACGTGCACGTACCTGGTCGCGCCTGGAAGAGGCGTTCGAGAAGCAGGAGATCGTCAAGGGCATCATCAACGGCCGCGTGAAGGGTGGCTTCACGGTGGAGATCGATTTCGTGCGTGCGTTCCTGCCCGGATCGCTGGTCGACGTGCGTCCGGTGCGCGATCCGTCGTATCTGGAAGGCAAGACGCTCGAGTTCAAGGTCATCAAGCTCGACCAGAAGCGCAACAACGTGGTCGTCTCGCGTCGCGCCGTCGTCGAACAGGAATACAGTGCCGAGCGTACCGAACTGCTGGAGAAGCTGCAGGAAGGAGCGGTGGTCAAGGGTGTGGTGAAGAATCTCACCGACTACGGCGCATTCGTCGACCTCGGTGGCATCGATGGCCTGCTGCATATCACCGATATGGCCTGGAAGCGCGTCAAGCATCCGTCGGAGGTCGTCACCGTCGGTGACGAAATCGACGTGCGCATCCTGAAGTTCGATCGCGAGCGCCAGCGCGTCAGCCTCGGCATCAAGCAGCTGGGCAACGATCCGTGGCAGCAGATCGGCCGGCGCTATCCGACCGGCACGCGCCTGTTCGGCAAGGTCACGAACATTGCCGACTACGGCTGCTTCGTCGAGATCGAGGAAGGCGTGGAAGGACTGGTACACGTCTCGGAAATGGATTGGACCAACAAGAACGTCAATCCTTCCAAGGTGGTGCATATCGGCCAGGAAGTGGAAGTCATGGTGCTGGACATCGATGAAGAGCGCCGTCGCATTTCCCTCGGCATCAAGCAGTGCCAGGCGAATCCGTGGAAGGAGTTCTGCGACAGCTTCAACCGTGGCGACAAGGTCAGCGGCCAGATCAAGTCGATTACCGATTTCGGCATCTTCATCGGCCTCTCCGGCGGTATCGATGGCCTGGTGCACCTGTCGGACATCTCCTGGGACGTCCCAGGAGAAGAAGCCGTGCGCAACTACCAGAAGGGCCAGCAGCTCGAAGCCATGGTGCTGTCGATCGACCCGGAGCGCGAGCGCATTTCCCTGGGCGTCAAGCAGCTTGCCAAGGATCCGTTCTCGACCTGGATCGCGGAACATCCGAAGAACACGATCGTCATCGGCACGGTGCGCGAGGTGGATGCCAAGGGCGCAATCATCGATCTTGGCGGCGGCGTCGAAGGACATCTGCGCGCCTCGGAACTGTCACGCGATCGCGTCGAAGACGCGCGTGCGGTGCTGAAGGTCGGCGAAGAAGTCGAAGCGAAGTTTACCAACGTGGACCGCAAGAGCCGCACGATCGCACTCTCGATCAAGGCCAAGGAAATGCACGAGGAAGCAGAGGCGGTGCAGAGCTATCGCACCGGCGACACTTCCACAGGGACCAGCCTGGGCGATCTGCTGAAGGAGCAAATCGGAGGCCAGGACGGATCCTGATCATTCATTCACGCCACCATGGCGCGGCGGCGGGTGACCGCCGCCGTGTCCACAGTACGCTAGCGGCGACACCGTCCGGGACGACGCCGGCGGTAGAACAACAACGGGCCCGAGCATGACCAAATCGGAACTCATCGAGCTCATTGCAGCAAAACAGAAACATCTGCCAGCCAAGGATGTGGAGCTGGCGGTGAAGCAGGTTCTGGAGATCATGAGCGACGCCCTGGCTCAGGGCGGGCGCATCGAGATCCGCGGCTTCGGCAGCTTTTCATTGCATTTCCGTCCACCACGCCAGGGACGCAATCCCAAGACCGGCGAAACCGTGGCGCTGTCGGGGAAATACGTTCCGCATTTCAAGCCCGGCAAGGATTTGCGCGAAAGAGTCAACGAGGGAGCCGGCTCGCCCATCCGGGATTGAACATCGCAAGGCCGGAAATGGGCCGCGAGCGAACCGGTGCAGCCAGGGTTGGTTCAAGCAGCCTTGCGGGATTCGGAGCCGGATTGCACCGCTGCCGACGATCTCGGCTAGGATTGCCGCCATGAGTCGCAAGATCTTCCTACTGTCCCTGGTGCTGCTGGCCTTCCTTGCCCTGTTGCTCAGCGCCATGAATCGCACGCCAATCGAGCTCGAGCTGGCCTTCGTCCGTCTCACCGTGCCGTTGGGCCTGGCACTGGTCGTGGCGCTGGTCGTCGGGTCGTTTGCCGGCATCATGGTGCGCAGCTACTGGATCGCCCAGCTGCTCAATGAACGCGGGCGCCTGCGCCGCGCGCTGCGCCTGGCACAGGCGGGTGGGCGTTCGGCGAGCGCGGCCGGCGACGATGCCGGCTGAGCCGCCGCTGTTATTGATCGCAGGGCTGTTCGTGGCGGTTGCAGCCGGATGGCTGCTTGGCCGCTGGCGGCGACACGATCGCGTGCCGGTCGCCGCTCATCCCCCCCTCTCCGAAGAATACTTCCGTGGCTTGAGCTTCCTGCTCAACGAGGAACCCGACAAGGCGCTGGAAGTGTTTCTGCGCATGGTCGATGTCGACAATGAGACGGTGGAGACGCATTTCGCGCTCGGCAGCCTCTATCGACGGCGCGGGCAGGTGGATCGCGCGATACGGGTGCACGAGAACATCATGGCGCGACCGGCGCTGAAGGATGAGCATCGATTGCACGCGATGTTTGCGCTGGGGGAAGATTATTTCCGCGCCGGGCTGTTCGATCGCGCGGAGCAGCTATTCCAGCAGTTGTCCGACGGCGGGGCATGGCATGCGCCTGCGCTGCGCTACCTGTTGCGCATATACGAGCAGCAGCGAGACTGGGAGCAGGCCATTGCGACCCATCGCCGGCTGACTGGCGTCGCCTCGCCGGAACACCCGACTGCAATCGCTCATTACCATTGTGAGCTGGCCGAGCAGGCACGGGTGGCGGGCGATTTTGCCGCCGCGCGCTCGCACCTGCATCGGGCGCGGGAGATGCAGCGTCATTTTCCACGCGGCGCCTTGATTCGCGCCGATGTGGCGCTGGATATGAACCAACCCACGCTGGCGGCGACCTTATGCCAACGCGTGGTGGAACTGCATCCGAGATTGCTCTCGCTGGCGCTGCCGCGCGTGGTGCGCGCAGTGCGCAGCAGCCAGCCTGGCGATCTGGAGCGGCGTGTCCAGGAGAGGATCCGCTCCGAGCCCGCGGCGCGCGCGGAGCTGGCCTACGCGGCGATCGTCGCCGGTCTGGAGGGTGAGGCCTTCGTCCTGGAGTGCCTGCCGGATTTGCTCAGGGAAGACCCGAGCCTGGGCGAAATCGTGCATGCCGTGGCTGGCGATCCGGGGCAATTGAACGATGCGCAACGGCGCGACCTGGCGACCGCGCTGGGGCGAATACTGCGACGCACCCAGCGCTATCGCTGCGTGGATTGTGGTTTTGCCAGCACCTCTCACTTCTGGCAGTGCCCGGGATGCCGCAGCTGGGATGCCTTTGCGCCGGTGGCATTGTTGAACCTGACCCCGGGCATGCAACGGCGCTAGCGCCTTTGGTGACGACGCGAGCTTCCTGCCGCGTGAGAGCCGTTCGCTGTCGCGGTCAATGCTGCATGGTCTGTCGCCGGCATGCGATATCATCCGTGGGCATTACCAATGATGGAGGTGGGCGGTGGGTCAGGACAGAGAGATCAGGACGGCGGTGTTTCCAGTGGCAGGACGCGGCACACGATTCCTGCCGGCAACCAAGGCTAGTCCCAAGGAGATGTTGCCGATTGTCGACAAGCCGTTGATTCAGTATGCCGCCGAGGAAGCGCTGGCAGCCGGCGCACGCAAACTGGTGTTCATCACCGGTAGTTCGAAGCGCGCGATCGAGGATCACTTCGACAGCGATCACGAACTGGAGGAGGCGCTGGCAAGCCAGGGAAAGAAGGAATTGCTCCAGGCGCTGAAGGACATCGTTCCTTCCTGGGCAAGCTGCATCTACATCCGCCAACCCTCGCCCCTGGGCCTGGGACATGCCGTCTGGTGTGCGAAGCCGGTGGTGGGAAACGAGCCTTTCTTCGTCCATCTGGCGGACGACCTGATCGATGCCGACACACCTTGCCTGCGACAGATGGCGAGTGCGCATGCGCAACGAGGCGGCAGCGTGCTGGGCGTGGAGAAGGTGCCGCGCGAGGAGACCAACAAATACGGCATCGTCGCCACGGATGAGCGTGACGGGCGCATCAGCCGGGTGACGCAGATCGTGGAAAAACCACAACCGCAGGATGCGCCCTCGACGCTTGCGGTGGTCGGACGCTATGTCCTGTCGCCGACGATTTTCCAGAAGCTCGAGACCATCGGCCGCGGCGCCGGGGGTGAAATACAGTTGACGGATGCCATCGCCGCATTGCTCGGCGAGGAGTCCGTGTATGCCTATGAATTCGAGGGCAAGCGCTACGACTGCGGCAGCAAGCTCGGCTACCTGCAGGCGACGGTCGAATACGGACTGAAACACGAAAGCCTGGGCGAATCCTTCGGCGAGTACCTCATCGGCCTGGCGCAGAAGCTGGGACGCAGAAGTTGAGAGCGGGCGCCGGCCGAGGCAGCGCTCGCATGGCGGACGGCAGACCAGGCACGCGCGTCACGGCTGGGCGTCGCGAGTTCTTTTTCGTGACGTGGCGCACTGTTGTTCCCTTGCGATGCGTGCGGGTGACTCGCTAGCATCGTCGCCGTCGATTTTACGATGACTCGATGACAAGGCTCGCCCGTGGACGGACCGACGGGCGGCTTTGCCTTCATTGCTTCGCCCATGCGCTATCTGCTGCGCTCGATGCATCATTGATGGGAGCCAGTTTGCATAATGGGAACTAAAATGTTGACTTCGCCGGTAGATTCGACAAGCTACGGTCCTAATCAACAAACGTCGTGCACTCGCCCCTGGTGCACTTCCTAGACGAAGGGTAGCGCGGGAATCGGAGCCCGACGCATGACAGAGTCAGACATCAATGCCTTGCTCGCGCCGCTTTCGGAGGATGCTCCGTGCGGCGAGGATCTGGAAGACACTCAGCTATTGGCATCCTTCGATGCTTACCGCGTGTTCGGACAGGCGGTGCCGTTGGAAGCGGATACGAACTGGCGTGAGATCAAGGGCGCGTCGCTCAAGGCGCTTGCTCAAAGCAAGGACATCCGGCTGCTGGCGCACCTCGCCGCGTCCGCACTGCGTACCGACGGCCTTCCTTCCTTCTATGCTTGCCTGCAGACGGCGAAGCAGTGGGTGGATGAATACTGGCCGCAGGTTTACCCACTGGTCGATGACGATGCGATCCTGCGCAAGAACGCCTTGAACGCCTTTGCCGATCGCATGGCCATCGTCGACGCCGTTCGCCGGCTGGCGTTGGTGAGCCATCGCCAGCTGGGCAGCGTAAGCCTGCGCGACCTGGATGTGGCGACCGGACAGTCGGAAGCGTCGCCAGGCGAGGAGGCCAAGAGCGAGGCGCAGATTGCCGCGACGTTCAGCGCCGCCGACAGCGGCGAGCTGGCGCAGATGCTCGATGGCGTTCGCGGCGCGCTCGCGGCGCTGGAGGCCATCGAAGAGAAGATGCGCGCCGAAGGTGGCTCACAGGCGGCGCCCACATTCGATCCATTGCTGGTGCAACTGCGCCGGATCCAGACGCTGCTGGCGGACAAGGTCGGCACCGGCGAGCCGGCACAGCAAGCAGAGGAGGGCGCCGAGGCGGCACAGGGCGGCGGCGGCAGCGGCGGCGCACTGGCCTCCGGGCCGATACGCTCGCGCGAAGATGCGATTCGATCCTTGGATCTGGTGGCGACGTACTTTCGCCAGAACGAACCTTCCAGTCCCATTCCGCTGTTCATCGAGCGCGCGAAGCGCCTGGTGTCGAAGGATTTCTTCGAAGTCCTCGCCGACATCGCTCCCGACGCCATGTCGCAGGCGCGGGCGGCTGGTGGGCTCAAGGATGAGGAATGATCGCCGCCGCAAGGGCAATCCTTTCCAGCAACTTTTTTGCATAGCGATACAACACAGGCCTGAGGAGGTGTACGGTGGCGAAGCCCAGTAGTCAGAAATTCATCGCGCGCAATCGCGCGCCACGCGTCCAGATCGAATACGACGTTGAGCTCTATGGCGCCCAGAAGGCGATCCAGATCCCATTCGTCATGGGCGTGATGGCGGACCTGTCGGGGGATTCCAAGGAACCGCCGCCCTCGGTGGACGAGCGCAAGTTCATGTCGATCGACGTCGATAACTTCGATGAGCGCATGAAGTCGATGAAGCCGCGGGTGGCGTTCAGCGTGCCGAACACGCTTACGGGCGAGGGCAATCTCAGCGTCGACATCACGTTCGACAGCATGGAGGACTTCTCGCCGGCGGCCGTGGCGCGCAAAGTTGACTCGCTCAACAAGCTGCTGGAGGCACGCTCGCAGCTGTCGAACCTGATTACTTACATGGACGGCAAGTCCGGAGCCGAGGAATTGATCGCGAAGGTGCTGAACGACCCGGCCCTGCTGAAGTCGCTGGCCGACAAGGCGAAACCGGCCGACGACGCCGCAGCCAGCTGAAGCTCTCGCCTCAGCCCCAGCAGCCCGGACAAGTAGACAACACGAGGACCCGCGTATGGCCGAAGCCAAGTTGGATCAGCAGGCGCAAGGCGCCGAGCTAGAAGCTGATCAATTCTCTGCGCTGTTGCAGAAGGAATTCAAACCCAAGACCGATCGCGCCCGCGCCGAGGTCGAGAATGCCGTTCTCACGCTGGCCCAGCAGGCGCTGCGTGAAAGCACGGTCGTTTCGGATGACGTGATCGGCACCATCAAGGCCATCGTGGCCGAGATCGATGCCAAGCTCACCGAGCAGATCAACATGATCATGCACAGCGAGCGTTTCCAACAGGTCGAAAGCGCCTGGCGCGGTCTGCACTACCTGGTGAGCAACACCGAAACGGACGAGATGCTCAAGATCCGGGTGATGAACATCTCCAAGAAGGAGCTGAGCAAGACGCTCAAGAAGTACAAGGGTGCGGCCTGGGACCAGAGCCCATTGTTCAAGCGCCTGTACGAACAGGAATACGGACAGCTTGGCGGCGAGCCGTACGGATGCCTGGTCGGCGACTATCATTTCGATCACACGCCCGGCGATGTCGAGCTGATGGGACAGATGGCGCAGATCGCGGCTGCGGCCCACGCGCCCTTCCTTGCGGGCGCGGCCCCGGCATTGATGGGAATGGACTCCTGGCAGGAGTTGGCGAATCCGCGGGATCTGGCGAAGATCTTTGCCGCGCCCGACTACGCCGCCTGGCGTTCGCTGCGCGATTCGGACGATGCCCGGTACCTGGGACTGGCGATGCCCAGGTTCCTGGCGCGCCTGCCTTATGGCGCCAAGACCAATCCGGTCGAAGAGTTCGATTTCGAAGAGGAGACCTCTGGCGGCGATCACTCCAAGTACACCTGGGCCAATTCCGCCTATGCGATGGCGGTGAACGTCAATCGTTCATTCAAGCAGTACGGCTGGTGTTCCTCGATCCGGGGCGTGGAATCCGGCGGCGCCGTCGAGGGCTTGCCGGTGCACACCTTCCCCAGCGACGATGGCGGTGTCGATGCGAAGTGCCCGACGGAGATCGCGATCAGCGACCGGCGCGAGGCGGAGCTGGCGAACAGCGGCCTGATGCCGTTGATCCATCGCAAGAACACCGACGTCGCGGCCTTCATCGGTGCTCAATCGCTGCAGAAGCCGACGGAGTACCAGGACCCCGATGCGACCGCGAATGCGCGCCTGGCGGCCAGGCTGCCCTATTTGTTCGCGAGCTGTCGCTTTGCCCACTATCTGAAATGCATGGTGCGCGACAAGGTAGGTTCGTTCAACGAACGTGCCGACCTGGAGCGTTTCCTGTCCGACTGGATCCAGCAGTACGTGATTGCCAATCCGGCGACGGTGAGCGACGACGTCAAGGCCAGGAAGCCGTTGTCGGCGGCTGAGGTCACGGTCGCGGAAGTGGAAGGCGATCCGGGCTATTACGCGGCCAAGTTCTATTTGCGTCCTCACTACCAGTTGGAAGGCGTGAGTGTCTCGTTGAGCCTGGTGTCACGGCTGCCGTCCCAGAAAAAGGCCTGATGAGCGACAACATTGCTGCGTGCTGCGCCGGATTCGCCATGCGGCGAAACGGTGCGCTCGCGGCGATCTGATACTGAAGTTTGTTTCAAGAAGCACAAAGGAGAAGTACCCATGTCTGTCGATATGTTCATGGTGATCGATGACATCAAAGGCGAGTCCCGGGACAAGACATACAAGGACAAGATCGATGTTCTGGCGTGGAGCTGGGGCGTCAGCAATTCCGGCTCGTTCCACATGGGCGGCGGCGGCGGCGCGGGCAAGGCGAACGTTCAGGACTTGTCGTTCACGAAGTATGTGGACACCTCGAGTGCCGACCTGCAGCTCAGCTGCATGAACGGCAAGCACTATGACAAAGCGAAGCTGATCGTGCGCAAGGCGGGCGAGAAGCCGCTGGAATACATCATCATCGAGTTGGAAGAAGTGATGGTGACTTCGATTTCCACCGGCGGCAGCGGCGGCGAAGATCGCTTGACGGAGAACGTCACCCTGAATTTCTCGAAAGTGCATTTCGCCTACAAGATCCAGGGCGCAAAGGGCACGGGCGAGGACGGTGGCCAGTACACCTGGGACATCGCCGCGAACAGCAAGTAGCGCGTGCCAGCCTCGCCGTCGCTGGCGGCGAGGCTGGATGTTCGAGATTTCTTCAAGCAGCTGTTGGGTGATGCATGAGCGCGGCGGAAACCTTGTTCAGGGAGGGCGATCTCCAGGGGGCTCTCGGAGCGCTGCAGCAGGTCGTGCGGGCGCAGCCGGCGCAGAGCGCACCACGTGTTTTCCTGGTGCAGCTGCTCATGACTCTGGGTGCGTGGGATCGTGCCTTGACGCAGCTGAAGGTGCTGGAGGAGATGGACGCCGGCACCTTGCCCATGGTGCGCACCTACGAGACGGCGATTCGATGCGAGCGCCTTCGCCAAAGCGTCTTTGCCGGCGAACGCTCGCCATTGATATTCGGCGATCCGCAGCCCTGGCTGGCCCTGCTGTTGCAGTCGCTCAGCCTGCTCAGTGCGGGCAAGCTGGAGCAGGCGGCGCAATTGCGCGCGCAAGCCTTCGAGCAGGCGCCTGCATCCAGCGGTACGATCAATGGCACCGCCTTCGATTGGATCGCCGATGCGGATTCGCGGCTGGGACCGATCCTGGAGGTGCTGCTCAACGGCGCCTACTACTGGGTGCCGATCAACCGCATCAGCGCGCTCACGATCGAGCCGCCGGCCGACGTACGCGATCTGGTATGGCTGCCGGCCAGGTTCACCTGGGTCAATGGCGGCGAGGCGGACGGATTGATTCCGGTACGCTATCCGGGATCCGAACACCACGCCGAGCCGGCGATACAGTTGGCTCGCCGCACCGACTGGGAGCAACGCGACGAGGCCACGTTCATCGGCCAGGGCCAGCGTGTCCTGACCACCGATGCCGTGGAGTTGGGCTTGCTCGAAGTGCGCGAGTTGATCATCGCGCCGACGCTCTGAGCATCCTGCGAGACACATGGCCGACCTCGGGTTGAAAGACCGCCTGCAACCGGCCTTGCTGGACCGCCTGATCGACGAGGAACGCCACGTGACGCGCATTCGGGTCACGGTACGGCATGACGTACTGGATTCCTTGCGCCTGGGATTGAAGGATCTCTCCGGCATCCTGTCCGCGCAAGGATTGCGCCGCGAGGATCCCTATGACGGCGAGGACTCCCACGCAGCTGGCGATACGGCGGAGCTGCGCTTCGTATCGATTGGAGGAGAACTGAATCCCGCGCAGCTCAAGTCCCGGGTGATCAAGCCGCCGGGCCGTCCGGCGGGCATTGCGCTGCAGGAGTTCTGCCAGATCGAGGCGCATACCTCGCTCAACCAGCAACTGGAGGTGGGCGAGAAGGGCATCATTTCGATGCGCCGTCTGCGAGAATCCGTGCAACGCGATCTGGGATGGCTGTTGAACGCCGCCAACCTGGATACCATCGAGGACCTGTCGCGCTACCCGCATGTGGCGCGCTCGGTCCTGAATTACGGGATGCCGTCGTTTTCCGGCCGTACGGCCAGCTCCATCGATGTCATCGCTGCCGCGCAACGCATCCGCGAGGCCGTAACCACGTTCGAGCCCCGCCTGAGCCGAGTGCAGGTGACGCCGGAGCCGCGCAACCGCAACGAAGAGGTGATGCTGGCGTTTCGCATCGAAGCGGAACTGTGGGGACAGCCGGTGCCACAACAGCTGGTGCTCAGGACCAGCATCGACGTGGAATCCGGCGACGTGCGCATCACCGAATCGAGCTGATCGCGAGCTGACCCTATGGATCCACGCCTACTTGAGTACTACAACCGCGAGCTGCAGTTCCTGCGCGAAATGGGCGCGGAGTTCGCGGCCCAGTACCCGCGCATGGCGGCCCGGCTTGGAATGGAAGGCACCGAATGCGCCGACCCCTACGTCGAGCGCTTGTTGGAAGGAGTCGCATTCCTGACGGCTCGCGTGCAGCTCAAGATCCAGGCGCGCCATCCGGAGTTCACACAGCATTTGATGGAAATGGTGTATCCCCATTTCCTCGGTCCCGTGCCAGCGTGCGCGATCGCCGAATTCGCACCGGACTTCAAGGAAGATGCATTGCAGGCAGGCGTGAGCATTCCGCGCGGGTCCAGTTTGCGCACGGAACTGGGCAAGGGCCAGCGCACGGCATGCGAGTTCCGCACGGCGCAGGATGTGGTGCTGTGGCCGCTGAGCGTGGATGAAGCGCGATATATATCTGGCACCGGCGCCTTGTCTTCGGCGGGTATCGAGACCCACTCCGCCGCGCGCGGCGCCATCCGGCTGCGCCTGCACAGCGGCGGCGGCATCGCGTTGAACTCGCTGGCGCTGGATGAATTGACGTTCTTCATCAAGGCAACCTCCGATGTCGCCGCGCGCATCCAGGAGCAGGTGCTGGCCGACGGCGTCGGGGTGGTCGTGCGTGGTGCGGATGGCAAGTCGAAGAGCGTGACCCTGGGCACCGAGGCGATCAGCGCCGGTGGGCTGCTGCCGCAGGAGTCATTGCTGCCGGCTGCGCATCACACGTTCGAAGGCTATCGCCTGCTGCAGGAGTACTTCGCGTTTCCCGACCGCTTCCTGTTCTTCAAGCTCAAGGGTTTGTCGCCTGCGGTGCGCGCCTGCGCCGGCAACGGGCTGGAGATCTTCATTCTGCTTGGGCGGGTGCAGCCGGCGCTGGAGAATGCGCTGGATCCGAGCCAGTTCCGCCTGTTCTGTTCGCCTATCATCAATCTGTTCCGCAAGTCACTGGACCAGATTCATCTCAATGAATTCGAGACCGAGCACCACGTGGTGCCGGATCGCAACCGGCCGATGGACTTCGAAGTGTTCTCGATCGAGCGGGTGGGGGGGCTGAGCGGCGACGATCGCAGCGGCATGGTGCCGATCCAGCCGTTCTATTCGACCAAGCACTACAAGCGTCCCGGCTCGGACCAGTGCTACTTCACGATGCAGCGCCGCCCGCGTTTGTATTCCAGCCAGCAGCGCCGCAGCGGCGTGCGTGCCGCGTACCTGGGTTCCGAGTGCTACCTGTCGATCGTCGATGTGCGTACCCAGCCGGCCGCCGGGCGTTTTCGGCGACTGGACCTGGAGGCGCTGTGTACCAATCGGGATCTGCCGATCCAGGCCAGCTTCGGCAAGGGGAGAACCGACTTCCTGCTGGAAGCATCGGCGCCGGTGGAGGCGATTCGCTGCCTGTCCGGCCCGACCTATCCACGTCCCTCTCCGGCCTTCGGCGACACCGCCTGGAAACTGGTGAATCATCTGTCGCTGAATTATCTGTCGCTGCGCGATTCGGAATCGGGAGCGGAACTGCTGCGTGAGCTGCTGGGCTTGTACGCCAATCACGACGATGCCGTGCTGGTGCGACAGATCGAGGGCGTGCGCGACGTCTCCTATGAACCGGTGGTCGAGCGCATTCCCGGCGGCGGCCCGATCAGTTTCGGGCGCGGCCTGAACATCAGGCTGGTGCTGGACGACACGGCGTTCGAAGGCACGGGAATCGTGGCCTTGGGAGCGGTGCTGGAGCGCTTCTTCGCGCGCTACGTGTCCATCAATTCCTTTACCCGCACCGAATTGCACTCGGTGCTGCGCGGGCGCATCAAGCAGTGGCCGGTGCGCGTCGGCTCGCGGCCGACCCTGTAGCCATGTTGGAAACGCTGCACAAGGATCCGTATCGCTTCAGTTTGTTCGCAGCGCTGCGGCTGCTGGAACAAGCGCATCGCGACCAGCCGCGCCTGGGAGAAAGCCGGCGTGCGCGCGAGGATCGGGTGCGGTTGGCACAGCCGCCGCATATGACGTTCGCACCATCGGAAGTGAAAGCATTCGAGGTCGCGGGCGACGCTCCGGCCGTGCTCGAATCCTATGGCTTCGGCATGTTCGGTCCCAACGGTGCGCTGCCCCTGCACCTGACCGAAATCGCGTTCCAGCGCGCCCGCCAACTGGGCGATCCGACGTTCAGCGATTTCGTCAACATGCTCCAGCACCGCCTGACCGGGCTTTTTTATCGTGCCTGGGCGGATGCGGACCCGGCGACCAATCATGATCGGCCCGAGGCGGATCGATTCAAGCTCTATATCGGCTCGCTGATCGGGCTGGCCGGCGCGGGCAGCCAGAGCGACGTCCTGGAACATGCAAAACTCGGCCATGCGGCACAGTTTTCCTCCCACGCCCGCTCGGCACAGGGCCTGGAGGATGTCCTGGCGGATTACTTCGAGCTGCCGGTCGAAGTGAGATCCTTCCGCGGCGGCTGGCTTCAGATCGAGCCCGGTGCGCGCACCCGCCTGGGAAGGCAGGATGAGTCGGCGGCACTGGGAGTCGGCACCACCTTGGGGGCTTCCAGTTGGCAATGCCAGCATCAGTTCGAGATCGTCCTCGGGCCGCTGACACTTGCGACCTTGCGTGACTTTCTGCCGGGCGCAGCCGCCTTGCAGGCGCTCGCCGCTCTGGTGCGCTTCTATACCAATGACGAATGGAGTTGGCTGCTGCAGTTGCGACTGCAGCAGTCGCAGATACCTGCCTTGCGGCTGGGCGCCGGGGCGCAGTTGGGATGGACGACCTGGCTGGGGACACGAGAGCGAACGGCGGACGATGTCGTCATCCGCGGCGATGCGGTGACGACACAACCATCGACGATGCCTGAACCGGAACCAATGGGAACAAGAACGAGGATAACTGGACATGAGTGACATCAGTCGGGTGGCGCTTTTCGGCAAGCTCAACTCCGTGGGCTACAAGGCGATCGAAGGGGCGACGGTTTTTTGCAAGCTGCGCGGCAATCCGTACGTGGAGCTGTCGCATTGGCTGCACCAGATCCTGCAATTGCAGAACTCCGACCTGCATTGCATCGTGCGTGCCTTCGACCTCGATCCCGGCACGCTGGCACGCGACATCACGGAAGCGTTGGATCGCTTGCCGCGAGGGGCCACCTCCATTTCCGATCTTTCGGCGCATATCGAGGATTCCGTCGAGCGCGCCTGGGTGTGGGCGACCTTGAAGTTCGGCGATGCGCAGGTGCGTACCGCCTACTTGCTGCTGGCCATTCTCAAGACGCCAAGCCTGCGCAATGTATTGACGGCGACTTCGCGCGAGTTCGAGAAGATCAAGCCCGATCGCCTGGCGGACGATCTGTCCTCGATCCTGGCGAACTCCCCGGAAAACAGCCTGGGCGCGAATGACGGTACGCAGTTGGGCGCCGAGGCGGCTCCAGGCGAGGCCAGCGGGGCGCTGGCGCCGGCGCAGATGGGCAAGCAGGAGGCGCTGAAGCGTTTTACCGTCGACCTGACCGAACAGGCACGCCAGGGCAAGATCGATCCGGTCGTCGGACGCGACGAGGAGATTCGCCAGATCGTCGACATCCTGATGCGCCGGCGCCAGAACAATCCGATCCTGACGGGCGAGGCCGGTGTCGGCAAGACGGCGGTGGTCGAGGGATTCGCGCGCCGCATCGCGCACGGCGATATCCCGCCCATGCTCAAGGACGTCTCGCTGCTGGCGCTGGACGTCGGGCTGCTGCAGGCGGGCGCCAGCATGAAGGGCGAGTTCGAGCAGCGGCTGCGCCAAGTGATCGATGAGGTGCAGGCGTCGACCAAGCCCATCGTGTTGTTCATCGATGAAGTCCATACCTTGGTGGGCGCCGGCGGTGCGGCGGGGACGGGCGACGCCGCCAATCTGCTCAAGCCGGCGTTGGCGCGCGGCACGCTGCGCACCATCGGCGCCACCACCTGGGCCGAGTACAAGAAGTACATCGAGAAGGACCCGGCGCTGACGCGCCGCTTCCAGACAGTCAAGATCGAAGAGCCGAGCGAGGACAAGGGCGTACTGATGATGCGCGGCATCGTCGCCACGATGGAGAAGCACCATCGGGTACAAGTGCTGGACGAAGCCTTGGAGGCGGCGGTGAAATTGTCGCATCGCTACATTCCCGACCGGCAGCTGCCGGACAAGGCCGTATCCTTGCTCGATACGGCCTGCGCACGGGTCGCCGTGAGCCATCATGCAACGCCGGCCGAAGTCGAGGATTCGCAACGGCGCATCGAGGCGCTGAAGACCGAACTGGAGATCATCGCCCGCGAGCAGGCGATCGGCATCGAAGTCGAGGCTCGCCGTCAGAGCGCCGGCGACGCGCTGGAGCAGGAGCAGGAGCGCCTCGTCGAATTGCAGGCGGCGTGGGCGGGCGAGAAGCAGGTCGTGGATGAGATCCTGGCGTTGCGCGCCAGGCTACGGGCGGCGAACGGCAAGGCGGA
>JBEBRC010000032.1:0-19879 GCA_040395055.1 Steroidobacter denitrificans | reverse complement strand
CACTACCCTCGCATGCCTCTTCAGTTGCGCCTCGATCGCAACCGCCCGGGCCGACGAAGGCATGTGGACGTTCGACAATTTCCCTGCCGCCACGGTGAAGCAGGAGTACGGCGTCGACATCGAGGCACCCTGGCTCGAGCACCTGCAGCGCTCGGTCACCCGCCATGAGAGCGGCTGCACGGGCTCGTTCGTCTCTCCCGACGGCCTGGTACTGACCAATCACCATTGCGTAATGGAATGCCTGTCGGAGCTCTCGAGCGCGCAATCGAACATCGTGGAACAAGGTTTCAACGCCACCGAGCGCAGCGCGGAACGCAAGTGTCCGACGGAGATTCTGTCGGTGCTGGTCGATATCGAGGACGTCACTGCACAGGTCCGCCAGGCGACGGCCGGGCTGACGGACGTGGCGGCCAACGAGGCTCGCAAGCAGGTATTGAGCCGCCTCGAAGCGGACTGCACCCGTGCCAAGCAGCCATCCGGTCGTCCTCTGGCCTGCGAGTCGGTGACCCTGTACCAGGGCGGACAGTATTTCCTGTACAAGTATCGGCGTTACGACGACGTGCGGATGGTATTCGCGCCACAACAGGCCATTGCCGCCTTCGGCGGCGACCCGGACAATTTCAATTTCCCCCGCTGGTGCCTGGACTTCAGCCTGCTGCGTGTCTACGAGGACGGCAAGCCGGTGCGCACGCCGGACTACCTGCGCTGGCGCGTCGAGGGGCCGGACCCAGGCGAGGCTACCTTCGTCGCCGGGCATCCTGGCCGCACCAGCCGGCTGCTCACGCTCGAACAGCTGAAGTTCCAGCGCGACACCTCAGTGCCCTCGTTCCTGAATCGCAACAGCGAATTGCGCGGACGGTTGACCCAATGGGGCAAGAGCGGCGTGGAGCCGCAGCGAATAGTGCAGGAAAGCCTGTTCTCCTACGAAAACTCGCTCAAGGTCTACCGCGGCATGCAGTCGGCGCTGCTGGATGATGCCCTGCTCGAACAGAAGGCCGCCCGCGAGCAGTCCTTGCGCGAACGAGTCGCCGCCGACCCGGCCCTGGCCGGGCAGGCCGGCGACGCATGGAACGACATCGCCACCGCGCAACGACGCTACCGGCAGATCTACGATCATTATTTGTACTTGGAGAGCGCCGCCGGCTTCAACAGCAAGCTGTTCGGTTACGCACGAGCACTGGTACGCGCGGCGGACGAGCGCAACAAACCGAATGAATTGCGACTGCGCGAGTACGCCGATTCCAATCTGCCGAAGATTGCCTCCGCGGTGCTGGCGGCCACGCCGGTGTATCCGGATCTGGAACGCCTCACCCTCTCCTTTTCGCTCGACAAGATGCGCGAGGCGCTCGGCCACGACGATCCGCTCGTACGCCGGCTGCTGCAGCACGATTCGCCCGACTCGCTGGCGGCAAAGCTGGTGGACGCTTCGCAGCTGGCCGATCGGCAACGGCGCCAGGCCCTATGGGATGGCGGCAAGACAGCGATCGACGATTCGAACGATCCGATGATCGCCCTGGTACGCCTCGTAGATGGCGACGCCCGGGCAGTGCGCAAGGTTTACGAGGACGAAGTGCAAAGTCCCGTGAATGCCTCGCAGGAGAAAATCGCAGCACTACGTTTTGCGGCATTGGGAACCAACACCTACCCGGATGCGACCTTCACGCTGCGGCTGAGCTACGGCAAGGTGCAAGGCTGGGTCGAGAAGGGCCAGCAGGTCGCGCCGTTCACCCAACTGTCGCGCCTGTACGAGCGCGCGACCGGCAACGATCCCTTCCGCCTGCCGCAGGCATGGCTGGACGCACAGGACAAGCTCGACCCTGACACGCCATTCAACTATGTCACCACCAACGACATCGTCGGCGGCAACTCCGGCAGCCCGCTGGTCGATGCCCAAGGCCGGCTGGTCGGACTGGCCTTCGATGGCAACAGCCACTCCATCGCAGGAAGCTTCTGGTATGACCCGCGCCTGAACCGCAGCGTCGCAGTCCATCCGCAGATCATCATCACCGCGCTGCGCGAAGTGTACGGCGCCAAGGCAATCGTTGCGGAAATCCTGGGCGAATGACCGGCGTCCGGCACACGATGGCGCGCCTCAGGAAGGCTGCTGCAGATCGGCCACGATCCTGAACCAGACATGCAGGCGGTCCTGGACCGCCAGTGCGCCCAGGGCCGCGCTGAAGGGTGTTATCCCAAAGTCGGACTGCCTGATGTCGAACTCCCCTTGGGCGATCAAACGTGACCCGTCGACATCGATCGTCGCCGGAATCTCCACCTCCCGGCTTGCATCCTTGATCGTGATGCGAGCGACGATGCGAGGCGATTGGTGTGCGCCGTCGATCCGGGCGACGCTCACCAGGATCGCCGGGAAACGCTCGGCGTCGAGAATCTCGGGACGCAACATGTTCCTGCGCGTGGCATCCTTGTCGCGTTGTGCGATGTCCGGCGGGAAATCATCACCCGCAGCACGACGGCTTTGCGCGTCATCGACGATCAGCTCCTTGACCGGCAGCGACAACTCGAATCCCGAGCGCGGGAAATCCGGGTGCAGCCACGCTCGTCCGCCAAGTGTCGTTGAACTCAGGACATGATTATGTCCCAGCGCAGCCAGTACGCCGCCGCGGAACACCAGGATTCTCAGCTCGGATTCCACCGCGTTCACTGAAAATATCGTTGCGCCGCGCGTATCCACCGCCGCGACCGGCGATGCCGGCGCCGGCAGGCTCGAGGGCCGCGGACAAGCCGCCAGCAAGCCACACAGGCCCAGCAGCAATCCGCGCCGGACAATTTCATGCATACCAGATGCTCTCCCGCCAAGCTCGCCCTGCGCGCCTGTTAAACTGTGCCACTGGGCGGATCACCAGGATCGCTTACACTCCAGCGCAAGCCTGACCGCCAGCGGACCCGTCGACGCAAAGCAGATGATGCCGATCTTGCCATGCAGATAAGAAACGATACCGCGCGTTACGGCGCCGTCGCTCAATTTTTTCACTGGGCCATCGTGGTCCTGGTCGTCACCCAATTCGTCCTCGCCAGCATCGCCGACGAGCTGCCGCTGGGCGCCGCCAAAGTCATCATGCTGGCGCGACACAAATCCGTGGGCATCACCATACTCGGCCTGGTGCTGCTACGTCTGCTATGGCGCTGGCTGAATCCGGTACCAGCCGTGCCGGAGGCCACTGCGCCCTGGCAACGGCTGGCGGCGCGGGTCTCGCACTTCCTGCTGTATGCGCTACTGCTCGTCACGCCCGTTTTCGGCTGGCTCATGTCCTCGGCGCGGAACTTTCCGGTCAGCTGGTTCGGCGTGTTCACGTTGCCTGATTTCATCCAGCCCAGCGAGCAGGCTTTCGATTTCTTTCACCAGGCGCACGAAATGCTCGCCGTATCGTTGCTCATCGTGGCGCTGGTGCACATGGCGGCCGCCCTCAAGCATCATTTCATCGATCGCGACAATGTCTTGCGGCGGATGCTGCCGGTCAAACTGAAGGAGGAATAACGTGAAGCAATGGCTCGTGGCGCTGACGGCGCTGCTTTCGACCGCTGGCCTGGCGCTTGCGACCGCGCAATGGCGCATGCAGCCGCAGCAAAGCACGCTGAGCTTCGTCGGCACCCAGATGGGTGCATCCTTCGAAGGCTCGTTCGAGAAATTCACGGCGGACATCCACTTCGATCCGCAGGATCTCGCAGGCAGTCGCTTCGAGGTGAAGATCGACATGGCTTCGGTGAATTCGCGCGACAAGGAGCGCGATGGGGTCATCAAGGGACCGGACCTGTTCGGCGTCCAGCAGTGGCCGGCCGGCCACTATGTCGCCGAGCGATTCGATCCACCGCGCAACGGGAAATACACCGCGGCCGGCAAACTGACGCTGCGTAACGTCACACGCGACGTGCCGATCGAGTTCACTTTCGAGCAGGCCGGCGACGGCGCCTGGCTGAAGGGCGAGGCCAGGCTGCCACGGCTGGCCTTCGGTATCGGCCAAGGAGAGTGGGCAGATACCAGCGTCGTCGCGGACGAAGTCAGGGTCCGTTTTTCGCTGCAGCTCAAGCAATAAACATGGTGGCGCCGCTACGCTGTGCGAGCGCCGAGGAGTGCGTCGAGTCCACGCTGAGCCGGGTCGGCAAGCACGTCGTGCTGGGCCTGCCGGTCGCTATCGGCAAGCCGAACCTGCTGGTGAACGCGTTCGTTGCCCGCGCCGCGGCCGATCCCGGCCTGCGCCTGACGATCGTCACCGCCTTGTCGCTACGCAAGCCACAGGGACGCGACGACCTCGAGCGGCGCTACCTCGAACCGCTATCGCAGCGCATATTCGGCGACTACCCCGAACTCGAGTACCTGCGGCTGATCGAACGCAATCGCCTGCCGGCCAACATCGAAGTGATGGAGTTTTACAGCGAGCCGGGCGTCTGGCTGCGCAATGAGCACCTGCAGCAGCACTACCTGAGCTCGAATTACACCCACGTGGCGCGCGATGCGCTGCGCCGCGGCCTGAATGTCATCGCCCAGCTGGTTGCGCAACCGCCCGATCATGAGGCGTCTGCAGGCTTCCTCAGCCTGGGCTCAAATCCGGATTTGACCGCGGACCTGCTGCCGCAGATCGCCGCCATGCGCGCCGGCAACCAGGCTTTCGCGCTGATCGGCCAGATACATCACCAGCTCCCATTCATGTATGGCGATGCGCTCATCGCCGCCGATGCATTCGATTTTCTATTGGACGACGACGGCACCAGCCTGTTCAGTCCGCCGAACCTGCCGCTGGCGCCGACCGAGCACGCCATCGCACTGAATGTCAGCACTCTGGTGCGTGACGGCGGAACCCTGCAGCTGGGTATCGGCGAGCTCGGCGACGGCATCGTTCACGCACTGCAGTTGCGGCATCAGCAGCCTGCCGTCTATCGCAACGTCCTGGAGACTTCAGGCCTGCTTGCACGCCACCGCCGCCTGATCGAGACCGAAGGCGGTACGGCGCCCTTCGATCGCGGCCTGTACGCCTGCACGGAAATGCTCGCCGACGGATTCCTCGAACTATATCGCAGCGGCATCCTCAAGCGGCGAGTGTTCCCTAGCGCAAAATTGCAGCGCCTGATCGATGAAGGACACATCGACGAGCAGGTCGGCGTCAGGACGCTCGATGCCTTGCACGCCTCCGGCATGCGCCGCATGTCCTACGCCGATTTCCACGAGTTTCGTGACATTGGACTGTTTCGCGAGGACGTCGACTACGATAGAGGCGTGCTGATTGCGCCGGACGGCACGCGGGTTCATGCCAACTTCGACGACCCCGAGCAACGCGCGATCATCGCCGCCAACTGCCTGGGCGACACGCTGCGCAACGGCGTATTGGCTGACAGCGGGTTTTTCTTCGGGCCCAAGGCCTTCTACGCCGGCCTGCGCCAGCTGCCCGCCGCACAGCGACGCCTGTTCGCCATGCGCGGCATCAGCTTCATCAACGAGCTGTACGGTCACGAGTGGGATCTGAAAGTGGCCCAGCGGCGGCATGCCCGCTTCATCAACAGCACCATGATGGTCACCGGCCTGGGCGCCGCGGTCTCCGACGCGCTGCAGGACGGGCGGGTCGTCAGCGGCGTCGGCGGCCAGTACAACTTCGTCGCCATGGCGCACGCGCTGCCGGAAGCACGCTCCATCTTATGCCTGCGCTCCACACGCACCGGCCGCGAAGGGGTATCGTCGAACATCTTATGGAGCTACGGCCACACCACCATCCCACGCCACCTGCGCGACATCGTGGTGACCGAGTACGGCATCGCGGACCTGCGCGGCAGGACGGATCGGGAGATCGCTGCGGCGCTGGTCGAACTCGCGGATGCGCGTTTCCAGGATACATTCGTCGGCGACGCCAAGCGTGCCGGCAAGCTTCCCGCCTCTTATCGCATTCCCGATGCCGCTCGCGCCAATGATCCGCGAAACCTTGCCCGCCGGTTTGCATCATGGCGCGCTCAAGGATTGTTCGCCGAACTTCCTTTCGGCAGCGACCTGAGCGCCGAGGAAGTCGTGCTCGCCAAGGCGCTGCGCTCGCTGCAGTACAGTTGGCAGCGCTGGCCAGGGCGCCTGCGCAGCGTCGCCCGGGCACTGACCGCCAGCGCAAAGCCGGCGCTGCAGCCTTACCTGAGACGAATGGCACTGCATGAACCCGCCTCGCCGCGCGAGCGCCTGCAGCAGCGCATATTGATCCAGGCGCTGGAACGGGTCCTCGCCGACTCGACTTGAAAATCGTGGCCAGTCAGCAACCAGTCATTTGGGCTTGACGGGCGTTGCGGCATCCTCGCCGACGACCGTGGTCCACGGCCGGATCCGGTAGCTGCGCACGATGCCTTGCTTCACATAGGGATCGGCGGCCGCGAAGCGCTGCGGGACCTCGGCGGACTCGCAATCGAACAACAGCAAGGCGCTGTCGACGGGTTCCGCGAGCGCTCCGCCCAGTATCAGCTCGCCGCGCTGGTGGGCTTCCCACGCCAGTTGCAAATGCTCGGAACGATAGGGCGCGCGACGTTCCAGGTAATCGGTCGTGAAATCGTAGAACAGCACATAGTGCATACCGGATTCCTCAAAGCAAGGCACGAGCCTGTTCCTGCAAAGCCCGCAAGGTGGCTGCAATGTCGCTCTCGGCGCCACCGTTGGCAAGGATCGCTCGGGACACGTTCGGCAGTACCCTGCCGCGCGCGCCCGGCATCCGGCGCAGCACGTCGCCCATGGTCGCGCCCTGGGCGCCGACTCCGGGAGCCAGAATGAACGATTGCGGCAACTCGGCAACAGTCTCCTGCGCGTCCTCGCAAGTGGCGCCGACGACGGCGCCGATCGGACCGAGGCCAGCGCCCCACTGCCGGTTGCGCTGCGTGATGTCCCGGCACACGCTCTGCGCCACGCTCTCCCCGCTCGCCAGCCGCGCCGTCTGCAGCGCCGCGCCTTCAGGATTGGAGGAACGCACCACTACGAACACCCCGCCGTCGTGGTCGATGGCAATCTTCAGGAACGATGCCAGTGCGCCCAGCCCCATGTACGGCTGGGTCGTCACGGCATCGACGCGCAGGCTTGTGGCCGCCGAAAAATAGCCCTCGGCGTACGCCGCGCCCGTGGTGTCGATGTCGCCGCGCTTGCCATCGAGCAGCACCAGCACTTCCCGGCTGCGCGCCAGTTGCACCAACGCTTCCAGCGCCTGCAGCCCAGCACTGCCGAAGCGCTCGAAGAACGCCGACTGCGGCTTCAGCAGCGAGATCCGGTACTGCGCCGCCTCCAGCACGCGCCTGCCGAACTCGAATGCACCCTGCGGCGAATCGGGCAGGCCTGCGGACCTCAGCAGCGAGGCAGAAGGATCGATCCCGACACACAACGGACTGTGCTCGAGAATCTTCTGTTGCAAACGGACTGGGAAGCTGGACATGTATTAGGCATCGAATATGGCGTGGGTCGGGATCCGCATTATACGACCTTGCGCCTATCGGCTGCCCGGCACGTCAGCCTGGCGGCGGATCCTGGAAGCCTTGTGCGCGAAAGGTCAGCACCAGCGTGTCGCGCATACCGTGCCCGCCCGGGGCGGGCACGACGGGCTGCCGCGGATCGGTATCGTCCGCGACCTCGGGCTGGATGGGCGTCGTCTCGTGGATGACCCGGGCGTCGTCGAGCAGCAACGCGGTCCATGGCTCGGTCATGGTAAAGCGCACGCCGGCAATGCCGTCGGCATCGAATACCCGGGTCTCGCCGCCGCGCACCCAGCTGCGGTTGACCAGTACCACCACCACGAAATCGACCCCGTCGCGATGCGCCCCCTCGGGCGTCGGGCGGCCGATGCCCGAGGCAGTATCGATCCGGAATTGATGCGCTTCGACATACCAGCGATCTACCGGACGCACCGTCGCGAACAAGCCGCCCAATCCGCACAGCAGCGCGTCCCACGCCGGCTGTCGCAGCGTCGCCGGCTCCAGCGGCTCGAACCAGCGCTCCATGCCTCCGTGCAGCGCGTTGTAGTCCGTCGACTGCCAATGAGCGCGATGCGTGACGATTCTCGATGTCCCGGAGGCGGTCTCGTAAATGAAACTACCGTGGCGCCGGGAGCGATAACTACCGCCATCGCGCAAGTACTCGTCGCGCGGCAATCCATCCCAGCTTGCCGACAAGGCAGCCAGCGCCGGCAATGATGTCTGACAGCGATCCGCCAATTGTTCCGGGGCAAGCAATGCCCATCCTGGCTCGCGCAAAGCCTGCGCTGCATCGGGGTTGCGATCGCTGAAATCCAAGATTGACTCCGTGTGTGCCTTATCGCGGCACCTGGACGATCAGTTGCTAGCCACCGGCTGTGATGCTGGCGATACGTTCGGCCTGGTTGCGCAGCAAGCGACCGAAGCCTATCGAATCGTAGAAGGCATCGAGCGCCGCCAGGTCCGGGCGCCGGCGAGCCAGCCGGGGCAGGTCGGCATCCAGTGGCATGTCGCAGGCAATCGCGGTGAGGCGGCGAGCCAGGAAAGCAGTCTCGCGATGTTCATGCAATTGCGCCGCCACGAACGCGGCGTTGCGCAGCTTGAGCTTCAGCACTCGATCCAGATCCTGGTACAAGTGCACCAGCGATTCGAAGTGACGAAACAAGGTCGAGGCGGTCTTGCGTCCCACCCCCGGCACTCCCGGGATATTGTCGACCGCATCGCCCATGATCGCCAGGAAGCAGGCCATGCGTTCCGGTAGCACGCCAAAGCGGCCCGCGATGTCATCGTAACCGAAACGCTGGTCGGCGATGTAGTCCCAGTACTCGTCTCCCGGGCGAATCAATTGCGACAAATCCTTGTCGCGCGTCACCAGCACGACGCCGCCCGCAGGCCGCAAGCGGGTGGCCAGGGTGCCGATGATGTCATCCGCTTCGTAGACATGGTCGACGAAGGTCGCGACGCCGAGCGCCTCGCACAATTGGCGGCATTGGCCGAACTGGCGCTTCAGCGCCTCGGGCGCCGGTTCGCGATTCGCCTTGTAGGCGGGATACAGCTGACTGCGAAAGGAAGTTGCCAGGCGGGCATCGAAGGCGACGCCAAGGTACTGCGGGCGAACCCGCTCGATCAGATCGCCCAGGAAACGCCCGAACCCATGCACCGCGTTGACCGGATTGCCGTCCAGATCGGTAAGCGCGTCGGGAACCGAATGCCAGGCGCGGAAAATGAATACGGAAGCGTCGACCAAATAAAGCACGGCGACCTCGTTACTGGACCGCGCGCGCCTTGAGCCTCGCATGCAAAGGACTGGTGCGGGGGAAATGAGCGAGCAGATACTCCATCTGGTCGGCCAGCACGCGCCGGCCCTTCAGATAAATATACTCGGCATAGGTCGGCGTGAACGGCACGGCGATCAATTGCAGGCCCGCCTGCTCCGGCGTCTTCGATGCCTTCACGTTATTGCAGCGGCGGCAAGCCGTGACCACATTCATCCAGATGTCGCGTCCGCCCTGGCTGAGCGGGCGTACATGATCGCGCGACAACTGGTTGCTCGGGAAGCGCAAGCCGCAATACAGGCACAGGTGAGCGTCGCGCTTGAACAAGGTCTGATTGTTCAACGGCGGCGTGTAGTCGTGGCGCAGGTTGCCAGGGTTGTGGGTATGCCCCAGCGTCGCGATGATGGAATTGACATCGACGATCGAGCGCCGACCGGACCTGGCATTCGTCCCGCCATACAAGCGATACAAGCGCGTGCCGCAAGCGTAAGCCACCTGTTGCGTGTGATAAAGCCGTACCGCATCCCGGTAGTCTATCCACTCCAGGGGCATTCCCGAGACATCCGTCCGCAGGATTTCTTGGCTCAAGCTGTACAGGGATTGCACGACTCGATGAAGCGACACACGACCGGCCGCAGTGTGGCTGGTCTTCAGGTCGCACTGCACCGGCAAGATTACGCGACCCGTGTGTAAAAATTCAATGCAACTAAGTCATTCAGTCGAAAAGAGAATGCCGCCGCTGTGTCGTCCATGCCACGACGCGGGCGCGAGCCGGCCCTGCATTGGCACGCACGCCGCGCGCCGCCGTTTGTGGCGGCGCTATGTCGAGGACGCGAAAACCCTTGTTCAAAAAGGATTTTTCTCCAGCCGTCGTGGCGCCCCGAAGCGGGATTCGGGGCGGCGCGCCGGCACACGCCCAGGCGCATCGATCCGCGGTGTACGCTACCCGCCCTCCAGGGACTTCACGGCCTGAATCATGGCCACCATGACCTTCTGCGCGTCGCCATACACCATATTGGTGTTGTCGGCGAAGAACAGCTCGTTCTCCACGCCCGAATAACCCTTCCCCTGTCCGCGCTTGACGACATAGACCTGCCGCGCCTGATCCACGTTGAGAATCGGCATGCCGTAGATCGGGCTGCTCTTGTTGGTTCGCGCCGCGGGATTCACTGTGTCGTTGGCGCCGATCACCACGGCGACGTCGGTTTCCTTGAACTCGGCATTGATGTCTTCCAGATCGAAAATCATGTCGTAAGGCACACCGGCCTCGGCCAGCAGCACGTTCATGTGCCCGGGCATGCGGCCGGCGACCGGATGGATCGCGAATTTCACCTCCACCCCGGCTTCGGTCAGCAGCTTCACGAACTCGTACAGCTTGTGCTGTGCCTGTGCCACGGCCAGGCCATAGCCCGGGGCAATGATGACTTTCGATGCGTAGCGCATGTTGATCGCGGCATCGCCGGCTTCGGCAGGCTTCTGGCTGCCGTGGATCTCTCCTTGCTGCTCTCCCGCGGCGGCCCCGAAGTTGCTGAAGAGCACATTGGAGACGCTGCGATTCATGGCCTTGGCCATCAGCAAGGTCAGCAAGGTGCCCGCCGAGCCGACCACCATGCCAGCGATCATCAGCGCCGGATTCTGCAGCACGTAGCCTTCGAAGCCGACGGCAAGACCGGTGAAGGCGTTGTACAAAGAGATGACGACCGGCATATCGGCGCCACCGATGGGCATGGTCATCAATACGCCAAAAATCAGCGCCCCGGCGAAGAACGCCGCCACGATGCCCGGGTGGGCATGCCCGCCGGCCACGAAAATGATGTAGGCGCCGATGGCAGCCGTCACCAGGAACACGCTGCCGTTGAACAACTGCTGAGCGGGAATGCGCCAGGTGCCGTTGATGCGGCCGTCAAGTTTCGCCCACGCGATCAGCGAGCCTGACAACGAGATGGAGCCGATCAGCGCCCCGAGGATGGCCAGCACCAGCGGCACGCTCTGGTGCACCGCGTTGGGGCGCAGCAGTTCGACGGCCGCGATCGCCGCCGCCGCACCGCCGCCCATGCCGTTGTAGAGCGCCACCATCTGCGGCATCGAGGTCATCGCGACCTTCTTGCCGCTCCACCATGCCCAGGTCGTGCCGACTCCCAGGGCGAGCGCCGCCAGCGCGACATTGGTGCCCAGATGCGGCTGCGCCGCCTGGTTGACCCCGAACACGTACAGGAAGCTGGCCAAGGTGGCGACCAGCATGCCCACGCCGGCCACCACGATGCCCGAGCGCGCCGTGACCGGCGAGGACATGCGCTTGAGGCCATAGATGAACAGGAAAGCCGCCGCGAAGTAACTCGCATCGATGATGATCTGCGGCGTCATCTGCAAACCGGCCGATGTGTTCATGTTCGCTTACGCCTTGACTGATTCTTGCTGTCCGCCGGCGATCTTGCGCTCGCTTGCCTTGGTGCTGGGCTTGAACATTTCCAGCATGCGCTCGGTCACGACGTAGCCTCCCGCAGCGTTACCGGCGCCAAGCAATACCCCGAGGAAGCCGATCACCTGCTCGGCGCCGGAGGTGGCATTGAGCAACGCATACATGGCGCCGACCACGACGATGCCGTGGACGAAGTTCGATCCCGACATCAGCGGCGTGTGCAGGATCGACGGCACGCGCGCGATGATCTCGTACCCGGTGAATGCAGCGAGCATGAAAATATAGAGGGCGACGAAGCCCGTCAGCGTGGTCGTCAGATCCATGAAATCTCCCCCGAGTCGGAATTCAGGCGCCTTCGACGGCCTTTCTGGCGGCGTCGTTCTTGATTTCGCCGGCATGCACCAGCGCCGTTCCAGCGAGAATTTCGTCGTCCCAGTCAAGCGCCACCACGCCTTCCTTGAGAAACAGTTCGATCAGATTGAACTGGTTCTTGGCGTACAGCTCGCTGGCATGCTCACCCAGCAGGCTGGGAACGTTCAACGGAGCCACGATCGTGACCTGGCCGACCTGTATGGTTTCGCCCGGCTGGGTGTACTCACAATTGCCGCCGCCTTCCGCGGCGAGATCGACGATTACACTGCCAGCCTTCATCCCATCGACCTGCGCCCTGCTGATGAGCTTCGGCGAAGGCCGGCCCGGGATCGCAGCCGTGGTGATGATGATGTCGGCGGCCTGAATGTGCTTGGTGACGACGCCGGCGATCTTGTCCTTTTCCTGCTCCGTCAGCTCACGCGCGTAGCCGCCCGCGCCGCGGGCATCGACGCCGGTTTCGACGAACTTCGCTCCCAGCGATTCGGCTTGCTCCTTGGTTTCCGGCCTGACGTCGTACCCTTCCGTCATGGCGCCCAGGCGCCGTGCGGTCGCGAGCGCCTGCAGCCCGGCCACCCCAAGGCCCATCACCAGCGTACGAGCGGGACGGATCGAGCCCACCGCGGTAGTCATCATCGGCAGGATACGCGCGATATTCGTCGCCCCCAGCAGCGCCGCGTAGTACCCGGCCAGCGCCGCCTGGCTCGACAAGGCGTCCATCGCCTGGGCGCGTGAGATGCGCGGCACCAGTTCCATGGCGAAACAGGTGATCTTGAGATCGCGCAACAACTTCGTCAGTTCGATTTCCTTGTGCGCATACACGAAGCAGACCAGGATCGCGCCGGGCTTCATCGCGCCCACCACGGCCGTATCCGGCGGCTGCACCGACAGCACCACGTCGGCATCGCGCACCAGCGTCAGCGGGTCGGACTCGAAGCTGACGTTCGTGAATGCCGCGTCCGCCAGCTTCACGGCCGCGCCAGCCCCGGATTGCATATGCACCTGGCCGCCGAGCTTGGCAAGCTTGTCGGCCACGGCCGGCACCATAGCTACCCGCCGCTCGTTCGGACGAGTCTCTTTGAGCACAGCGATCTTCACCGGCATGGATACTCCAGGGCAAACGCTTCACGGCGTTTTTATTTGTTTGCCGCAAGACCCCATTCTCTACAGCTTGTCCCGGCTCGGCAACTCGCGCATGCTCATGGCGATGGATATTTCGTCTGGGACGCCCGCTGGCGCAACGCTGCGCCAACTGACCACCGGGCTTGCCATCGCCTACCCGATCGTCGCACATCTGGCCATCGCCCATACCAGCTCCACGCTCACGATCGCCGCGATCGCCATGCTGGCGCTGGTGGTGCTGCTGCGTCCGCTGGCCCGCGGACGGCTGCTTGCATGGCTGGCGCTGCCAGGGCTCGCCCTGGGCGGCTGGTGGCTGTCACGCGCGCCGATACCCGCCCTGGCGCTGTACGTGCCACCGATACTGGTGCCGGCATTCATGGCCTGGGCGTTCGGTCACACCCTGCTGCCGGGACGCACGCCATTGATCGCCCAGCTCATCCGGCTGTTGCATTCGCCGCAGGAGAAGCCCGACGAAGCAGTGTGGCCGTACGCGCGCCGGCTGACGGGGGCCTGGACGGCCTTGTTTCTCGTCCTGGCGACCATGAACCTGCTGCTGGCCGCATTGGCGGATCCGGATGGCCTGCTGCTGGCTTGCGGGCTGTCGCCGCCGATTACCATTTCACAGCAATGGTGGTCGTGGTTCGCCAACCTGATCGCCTACCTGATCGTCGCGGCATTCTTCCTGATTGAGTACGCTTATCGCCGCCAGCGCTTTCCACGACAGCCCTATCGCAATATGTTCGATTTTTTTCGCCGTCTGCTCGCGACGATGCCACGACTGCTGTCGCGCACCCCATGAGCGCCGGGAACACCGGGCGCGTGCTCCACAGCGCGATCATGCGCGTCTCGCAGCACCATCCGGCGCTGCCCGGCCACTTTCCCGGCCGGCCGATCGTGCCAGGCGTGGTGTTGCTCGACCGGGTCCTGCAGGAAGCACAGCACTGGCTCGGGCAGCCGCTGGCAGTGACACAGCTGCCACAAGTCAAGTTCACCAGGCCTTTGCTGCCGGAGCAGGACGCCTGGGTGCACCTTCAGCTGCACGACCACGAATTGCGCTTCCGGCTTATCCGGGTCGATTCATCGGCCCCGCCTGTCGCCCCTGCCTGCGGACCGGGCCAGGCTCTCGCCCCCGCGGCCGCCGCTCCCGCGCAGGAACTCATCGCGCAGGGGATCTTCAAGATCATCGCCGCCCCGGCGGCACGGGCAGCCAGCAGGTGAAACAGGAGTGGATCGAGCGGCCCGAAGGCGGCACTGCTTTCGGATACCGGCTCATGAGCACCTTCGCCCGGCGCTGCGGCCGCTTCGCGGCGCGACTGGCGTTGTATCCGATCACCCTCTATTTCCTGGCCCGGCGCGGCCCCGAACGCCGTGCATCGCGCCAGTACCTGCAACGCATCCTGGGCCGCAAGCCTGGCTGGTGGCAAATTGCCCGGCACGTACATTGCTTCGCCGCCGTGACGCTCGATCGTGTCTTCCTGCTCTCGGAACGTTTCAAGCGCTTCGACATTCGCATCTACGGCCTCGAGGATCTGCAACGGGCCGCGCAGACGCAGCGCGGCGTACTGATCTTCGGTTCACACCTGGGCAGCTTCGATGCGCTGCGCGTGCTGGCGGAGCTGCGCCGCGAGGTCAAGGTGAAGGTAGTCATCGACCTGGAACAGAATCCGGCCCTGTCGCGGATTCTGCAAACGTTCAATCCACAGTTGGCAAGCTCGATCATCAACGCTCGCCAGGATGGCATGATCACCGCGCTGGCCATCAAGGAAGCGCTCGATGAAGCGGCACTGGTCACCCTGCTGGCCGATCGCGCCCGACCCGGCAACCAGGTGGTCGCCGCCAACTTCCTCGGTTCCCCGGCCCCGTTCCCGACGGCGCCCTGGCAGCTTGCCGCGGCATTGAACGTACCCATCATGCTGTGTTTCGGGCTATATCGCGGCGGCAATCGCTACGATCTGCATTTCGAGCTGTTCAGCGAGGCGCTGCATCTCGATCGTCGCCAGCGCCAATCGACACTGCAGGCGGTCGTGCAACGCTTCGCCGACCGGCTGGCCCATCATCTGCGCGGTGCACCGTACAATTGGTTCAACTTCTATGATTTCTGGCATTTCAATGAGTCTGAAGATGCTCCTCGCAGCAACGTGGGTGTCGGCGCTGGCGCTGGCGAGCTTGCCGGCGGCTGCCAGCGACAACCCTGTGCCCCAGATGCGGACTGTCGCGGCAACGTCGCCGGCGGCCGACCAGGCGGCGACGCCTGAGGCCGACCAGCCGATCGAACCAGGCGAGATCGGGAGCGACGCCGCTGCTCCCAGCCCGCCTGGACTGGATGCCCAGGCACTGATCGCACGCCTGGCACGGCCGGCGCCGGCCCGTATCGATTTCGTCGAAGTGCGCTTTTCGCCCATGCTGCGCGAACCGCTGATCGTCTCCGGAGAACTCGGCTACATGGGACCCGGGAATCTCGAGCGCCGCGTCCTGTCGCCCTATCGCGAGCAGGCGACTATCCGTGGGGAGTCGGTGCGAGTGGAGCGCGAAGGCACACCGCCGCGCAGTTTCGCGTTGAAGCGCGCACCCGAACTGCGCGCACTGTTGAGTGGCTTCGCCGCGCTGCTCGCCGGGGATCCGGCAGCGCTGGAACGAAACTTCAAGGTCGAACTCAGCGGCGACGAGCATGCCTGGACGCTCGCACTGCTGCCGCTGGAGCGCGCGCAGCGCCGACAGCAAATCACCGTCAACGGCAGTGGCGATTCGCCGCGCTGCTTCTCGATGCGAAGCACGGCGCCCGCCAGCCGCGGTACCCGCGACACGCCGGGCAGCGCGAACATCATGCTATTGGGTGAAGCGGCCCGGATCGCACTGCCCGAGGCGCCGACCATCGACTCGCTGCTGCAGCGATGTCGCGCTGAATGAAGCGCACGCGACAAGCCCTGCTGCTGTTCGCCTTGTGGGCTGCGGCACTGGCGATCCTTGGCAGCTTCGTCCAACGGCAACTGGTGATCGGCACGGACTTGACGCTGTTCCTGCCCAACCCCACCACCGCACAGCAGCGCCTGATGCTGGAGGAAATCGGCGACGGCCCCGCCTCGCGCCTGCTGCTCATCGCCCTGGAGGGCGCGCCACCGGAGGAACTGGCGGATGCGTCGCGGGCGCTGGTGGAGACGCTGCGCGACGATGAACACTTTCGCTTCATCGCCAATGGCGAGCTGTCGCTGGATGCACTGCCCCAAGCACTGCTGCCTTACCGGTTCCTGCTCTCGCCGACGCTCGATACGCAGGATTTCGACGTCCGGATGCTGCACAGTGCACTGCAAGCGCGCGCACGCGATCTGTCCTCGCCGGCCGGCCTGCTGCTGGAACCCTGGCTACCGCACGATCCGACGCTCGAACTGCTCAAGGTCATCGAGCGCTGGCAACCGATGCAGGAGCCGCATCGGGAATTCGATGTCTGGTTCGATCGCCAGGGCGCCCGCGCCCTGCTGATCGCGGAAACCAAAGCCCCCGCCTTCGATCCGGATCGCCAGCGCGCGGCGCTCGAAGCGTTGCACCAGGCATTGGCGGACAGCGCCGGTGGCGACTTGCGGATGGTCGTAAGCGGCGCCGGCAGATTCTCGGTGCTGATGGAGGAGCGCACTCGCAGCGAGGCGGAACTGCTGGGGACCATCGCGACCCTCGGCATGATCGTGCTGCTGCTGATCGCTTATCGGCGCATCGGCAGCGTCGTGCTGAGCGCACTGCCGCTGGCCAGTGCCGGCCTGGCGGGGCTGGCGGCCGTCAGCGCATTGTTCGGCACCGTGCATGGCATCACCCTGGCTTTCGGCTTCACCCTGATCGGGGTCGCGCAGGACTATCCCATGCACCTGCTCAGTCATCGCCATGCCGATCATCACCCGGTTGCCGTCGCGCGCACACTATGGCCAACGCTCGCGACCGGGATGGCCAGCACCTGCATCGCCTATTTCACTTTCTTGTTCTCCGGCGTTGCCGGCCTGGCGCAAGTTGCCTGCTTTACCATCGCCGGCCTGGCAGTCGCCGGACTGAGCACCCGCTACGCCTTGCCTGCGCTACTGAGCAATGAGGGCCCGGATTACGGCGCGTCCGCTTTGCTCGAGCGCCTGTGGAATCGGATCGCGGCCTTGCCCAGCCTGCATTGGGCGGCAGCGGCATTGGCGGCGGCCTGTCTCGTGGTGGTGCTGCTCGCACCGCAGCCCATGTGGGAAAACGACTTGAGCAAGCTGACGCCGGTCCCCAGCGAGCTGCTGCGCCAGGACCAGGAATTTCGCACCCAGCTGGGCACGCCGGACTTGCGCTATCTGCTGGTGATCGAGGCGCAGGATAGCCAGCAGGCGCTGGCGCGCCTCGAAGCATTGGAGCCGTCGCTGCACGCTCTGATGCAAGAGGGAGCGATCAGCGGCTATGACGATGCCGCGCGCTATGTCCCGAGCAGCGCCACGCAGCAGCGCCGCCAGCAGCGGCTGCCGGATACGGCAACCCTGCGCGCCGCGCTGCGCTCGGCGCTGGCCGATACGCCGTTTCGTGCCGATGCGTTCGAACCTTTCATCGCGGACGTCGCGCAAGCACGCACCATGCCGCCGCTGACGCTCGAACTGCTGCGGGATACGCCGCTGGGCGCCAGCCTGGATATGCTGCTGAACGAGCGCGACGGCAAGGCGAGCGCCCTGGTCACGCTCAGCGGCGTCCAGGATGCCGCGGCCTTGCACACGTTCGCGGCCACGGCCGGCGAGGGCATCACGCTGCTCGACATGAAGCGCGCCTCCGAGACGCTGGTCGTGGATCAACGCATCCGTCTGTTGTGGTGCCTTGCGGCAGCCGCGCTACTGCTGATCGGCGTCGTCACGCTTTCCTTGCGCCGCGTGCAGCGCGTCGCTCGCGTGCTGGCGCCCATGGCCCTGACCACCCTGGTCATTCTGGCGGCATTGCTGGGCGCGGGCGTCTCGCTCACCCTGTTCCATCTCATCGCCCTGATCCTGGCGGCGGGACTGGGACTGGACTACGCCTTGTTCTTCGAACATGCCGCGCACGATCGCGCGCAGCAGCGCCGGACCTTGCATGCCGTGCTGGTGTGTTCCGTTTCCACGCTAATGGTATTTGCCTTGCTCGCCATGTCCAGTCTGCCGGTGCTGCGCGCCATCGGCGTCACGGTTACCCTGGGCGTGATCTCCAACTTCACCCTTTCGCTACTGCTGACGCGCCCCACGGCCGAGTCCGGCACCCGCTCGTGAAGCCAACGCCGCTTATCGACATCGCCGAGCTGATTGCGCACCAAGGCGGCATGTGCCTGCTGGATCGCATCCTGGAATGGGATGAAACGCGCATCCTGCTGCAGACCGACAGCCACCGCCGTCCGACCAACCCCCTGCGCGTGGCGGGCCGGCTGCGCGCGCTTCATTTATGCGAATACGGCGCCCAGGCGATGGCGGTTCACGGTGCGTTGCGCACCCGGCCGCCACCGCGAGCGCCCGCTGCCGACACGGCGGCCGGCGCCGCATCGGCAAACCTGCCCGGCAGCCGCGATACCGCTCGGGTCCAGGCCGCACCCGCCACGGGCATGCTGGTCTCGCTGCGCCACGTGAGCTTCGCCTGCGACTACATCGAAGATTTGCCGGGCAGCCTGCACGTGGCGGCGCTCTGCCTGCAGGCCACGCCAGCGAGCCTGCAGTACCGTTTCAGCATCGAGCATGCGGGCGAGTTGCTCGCCGAAGGACGCGCAGCGGTCATGCTGGCAGGATGACGGCGCCCCGTGTCCGGGCTCAACTCACTTGAACATGCAAGGCGGTGCGCTCGCCGAGCGCCAGGCACAGCGAGCTGGGCTGCGGGTTCGCCAGGGCCTCGAACAACGGCAGGCAAGGTGCGAGTGCATTGTCCTGCACGCACGCGGCGGCAGCGGAACGCGCGGGCGTCGCCTGCACCGGGATGCCGGACTCCACTCGCAACGACAGCCGGCGGCGGGCGGAGCCCCCCGCGGCTCCCATCCCCTCGGCGCCCTGGTCCGCCGAATCGTTCTGGCTGGTGGAACGCGGTATGGCCGCTGCAGGGCCGATCACCAAGGCCGCGCCCAACAGGCCGCGGCTGGCAATGACCGTCGCCAGCGGCCCTTTGGCTTCCACATCGAACGCGACGTACAGCACTGGACCGCTCTCGCACACCACTTGCGTGATCGTCTCCAGCAGCCCGACTGCGAAGGTATGGTGAAAGGCGCTGATCGCCGTGTAGGGCGCCGCGCTGCGCGTACCGATACTCCAATAGCCGGCTGCGGCATTGTGTACCGAATTGTGAAACTTGGTCGGCGACAACAATGCCGGCGCGCTGGCCAAGGTGGCACACATATAGTCGCTGATGCCGAGGTCCCCGTGCGTCGAGGCAAATACCGAGGGCAGCGATTCGGCCGCTCGTCCTGCCGCGGCGCAGGCACTAGCGGCAACCTCCAACGCCAGCACCACCGAATCGGGGGCACGGCGCCTCTCGGTCGCAGCAAGCAATGACGAGACCGGGCGCGGATGCGCCACGCCCGGCGCGGGCTGCTCGCCGCGCATGACCGCGCGCGCAAGTTCCCACCCTGGCAGGCGCGATGCCCACAGCGCCACGCCTTCGACGACTACATCAGGCATGGATCGACTCATGGCGGCCCGCTTGGCAAGTCGCCATGTCCAAGCGCCAGGACGCAGTTGCTGCCGCCGAAACCGAATGAAAAGCTCAGCGCGCGCCGTGCCGCCTGCTGGCGATTGTCACGCTGAATCTGCGGTCCGCAGGC
>JBEBRC010000031.1:0-20291 GCA_040395055.1 Steroidobacter denitrificans | reverse complement strand
TGGAATACCTGGGGGTGTTGGTGAATGGGGAATGGCGCCGCATGCCGTTGCCCAGCGCGCCATTGAATGAAGTGCTGGCGACGACGCGCCTGCTGTTCGGCAACGAGACGATCGAGTACCGCACGCCGACGCTTACCCGCTCCGGTGCGATGCTGGGTATCAAGGAATATTCGACGCCGAGCCTGGTCGGAATGTACAACCGCCTGCTGTCCGCACCGTTCCCCTTCGTGCTCACCCAGTCCTTTTCCTTCCTGAGCAAGGCTGCCGCGCAGGGGCTTATCCAGCGACAATATTTTCGCATGGCCAACGCCGGGGATTTCGCGGTATCGCAGGCCGCGATGTTGAAGGATGCGCTGGATGCGTTGACCAGCAATGAGTTCGTGATGGGCGATCATCACTTCTCGCTCCAGGTGCTGGCCGAGAGTCCGCCACTCGTTCGGGGTGCGGTGCCCGATGCTTCCCACGACGTGGCGTCGGTCTCTCGATTGCGTGCCCTGAACGATCATGTCGCGCAGGCGCACAGCATCCTGGCAGATACCGGCATGGCGGTGGCGCGCGAGGATCTCGGGTTGGAAGCGGCATTCTGGGCGCAGTTGCCCGGAAACTTTCCACTGCGGCCACGCAAGGCGCCCATCAGCTCGCGCAATTTCTCCGCGATGGCGCCGTTTCACAATTATCCATTGGGTCGTGCCACGGGCAATCATTGGGGCGATGCGCTCGCCGTGCTCATGAGCAGCGCGCGCTCGCCCTATTACTTCTCGCTACACGCCAGCGATCCGAAGGAGGGTGATGGCGGAAGTCGAAAGGATACGGGGCACACCTTCCTCTGCGGCCCGACCGGCTCGGGAAAGACCGTTTTCATTGGTTTTCTAATGGCCATGCTGGCGCAACAAGGTGCCACCCAGGTCATCTTCGACAAGGATCGCGGCTTGGAGATCCTGGTGCGCGCGCTCGGGGGAGAATACCTGCCGCTCAGAAACGGCGTGCCCACCGGTTTCAACCCGCTGCAGTTGGCCCTCACGCCTGATCACGTGGAGTTCCTGAAGGGATGGCTTTACACCCTCGCTCGATCTTCCGGCGGACGTGCGTTGACGGTTCGCGAGCATGCCGATCTCGATCAGGCGCTGCACGGGACACTGGCGCTGGCGCCGCACGTACGACGCCTGTCGCGATTGGTCGAATTTCTGGATCCCACCGACCCGGAAGGATTGCATGCCCGCCTGGCGCGCTGGTGCGAGGCCGGCCGTGGCGACTACGCATGGGTCTTCGACAACGCCGGGGACTCGATCGTTCCGAGATTGGCTGGGCGCACGATGATCGGATTCGACGTCACGGAATTCCTGGATCACGAGCTGACGCGTGCGCCCGTGACACTCTATCTCTTTCATCTCGTGCGCCAGCTCCTGGATGGCCGGCGCCTGGTGTGCTGGATAGATGAGTTCTGGAGACTGCTTGCGGATCCCGCTTTCGAGAGTTTTGCCAAGGATGCGCCGAAGACCTGGCGCAAGCTGAACGGCGTGATGTGCCTCGCAACTCAAAGCGCCAGTGATGTGCTCCAGAGCCAGATCAGCCGAACGATCATCGAGCAGACGCCGACGAAGGTTTTCTTTCCCAACCCGAATGCCGATGCCCGGGAGTACACGGCGGGGTTCGGGCTGACCGAGAGAGAGTTCAAGCTGATCAAGGAACAGCTCGAACCGGGTTCTCGCATGTTTCTGGTGAAGCAGGCTCACCACAGCGTGGTATGTCAGCTCGACCTGAGGGGATTCCGCAGCGAGCTGGCCGTGATTTCAGGCCGTGCCAGCCAGGTGGCGCTGATGCAGCGGCTTATCGCCGACAAGGGCGTCGAGCCCAATGCATGGCTGCCGCCGTTCATGGCCGGGAACGAATAACGGCAAGGAGTCGACCCGATGCGCAGTCACATTCATCGATACGCACCATGCCGCGGCGAAACGGCCTCCGGCAGCGATTGCCGGCCGGCGCCTGCTCGAGCCGGGGCGATCGCAGTCCGGTGCCGAGCGTCAATCCAGATGGCGGCGACAACGATTCAGCGCAGGTGTCGATGCTTGGCGAGGCGCCGTTCGCTCCTGGCGCTGATCGCGCTGTCCATTGCCGGTGTCACGGCCGCTCCGGTTGCGCAAGCGCAGTTCGCCGTGATCGACGTTGCCTCGGTGGCGCAACTCATGGCGCAGGTACGCACCTTGGAGCAGCAGCTTGACACGGCCAGAGGCCATTTGGCGCGAGCTGAGGAGCAATTCGAGTCGATGAGCGGCCGCCGAGGGATGGAACGCCTGCTGTCCGATACGACACGTAACTACCTGCCTTCAGATTGGGAGCAGGTACGAGGCTTGCTGCCGGCGATGGACGGCAGCGGCGGCCGCGGCGCGCTTGCCGCCGACGTGCAGCGCGCGATCGGCGCCATCGCCGTGCTGTCCGCGGCGCAACGGGCCGCCTTGACCGTACGCGAGCGCGAACGGATCGATGCCGCACGCCAGTCCGCCGCGTTGATGCAGGTGTTGGCGCACGAGGCGCTGGCGACCACCAGCAACAGATTCGCCACGCTGCAGCAGTTGATCGACGCCATTCCTGCCGCGGCCGACCAGAAGGCGATCCTGGATCTGCAGGCGCGCATCGATGCCGAGCACGGGATGCTTCTGAACGAACAGACCAAGCTGCAGCTTCTTTACCAGTCGGCGCAGGCCGAAGAGCGGGCGAATGCACAGCGCATGCGAGAAGAGATCATCGCAGGCCATGGGCGATTCGACCAAAGATTTCAGCCTGTTCCTTGAAATGTCATGAAAAGTCTTCGGCTATTCGAGAGGAGCCATGGGTTTCTTCCAAACATTCTGGACTTGGCTGAATGCGCAGCTTGCCGGCTATATCGGCGCGAACACGGCGCGGGTGGCCACCGCACTGGAACCGGCGATTGTCACGGCCGCCATCCTGTACGTGATGATCTGGGGTTACCTGCAAATGACGGGCAAGATCGAGGAGCCATTCGTGGTGGGGCTGAAACGGATCGTCTTGCTGGCAGTGGTGTTGGGCGTCTCGTTGCGGCTCTGGCTCTACAACGCGGTGATCGTCGACACCTTCTACCAGGCGCCGGCACAGCTGGCGGCGGCGGTTGTGGGCGCCCCGGATCCAGTGGCGACGATCGACACGATCTGGACCCGAGGCGGCGCCGTCGCAGGGTCGCTGTGGGACAACGGCGGGGTATTCAGCGGCGATGCCGGCTTCTATGTCGCCGGTGCGATCGTTTGGATGCTGGTGGGATTGTTGTGCGTCTACACGATGTTCTTGATCGCGCTTTCCAGCGTTGCGCTGGCCGTTCTGTTGGCGCTGGGTCCTCTGTTCATTGCGATGCTGCTCTTCGACGCGACGCGCAGATTCTTCGAGGCCTGGCTGGCGCAGCTGGCCAACTATGCATTGATAACGATTCTAACCATTCTGGTCGCAGCATTGATGTTGCAGATCGTTCAGTCCTACGCCGAACAGACGGCGGCACGCGGCGCTGCGATCGTGACCGTCGATGCACTGAACATGGTGCTGGTATCCGGGCTGGTCTTGCTGTTGATGCGCCAGGTGATGCCGATAGCGGCCGGATTGGCCAGTGGCGTCGCGCTCAGCACCTTCGGCAGCATGAGTCGCCTGACAGCCTGGGGCAGCCACTACGGCACCGCGCTGGCAGGCGCCACTGGGGCCGTGGTACGTACGCAGCTTCGGGCTGGCCCGTCGGCAGGGGAGAATGTGCCGAGGGCGTCATTGATGATGGCTTGGCGTTGACGCCGACGCGTTGGCAAGGCGGATCCCTCCTGGGACCTTGGGCAGGATCGCCCGGGGAGGTACCAGGGAAGGTGACTTGGATGGCGTGTGAGATCAATTGCAACGTCAGCTTCCCTTGGCTGACGAAACTTCAGGTCCGCTTGGGCGGGTCTGCTCAGACTCTACCTGGAGCAGGGGAGAGCTGGGCGCCTCGGGCAGGATGCCCGGGGCGAAGTGTGCAGGGAGCCGCCATGAGCGTCCGAGCGGCCAGGTGGAGCGCGACATCGCGTCCACGACATGCCGTGGAAGTTTCGCGTCATCCTGCACGGGGCGATGAGCAGCGACGTTGCACGACGAATCGAGCGATGGCGAAGGAATGCTTATGAGAATTTTCTGGATGCTCGGGCTTTTCGCACTGGGCGGTTGCGGGTCGCAGGCGGTGCATTGCGATCGCTTCTTGCAGCCTATCAACGCCCCCTCGACCTCGAGGATCGTTGCGCCCGATGCCCCATCATCGACTGCCGGCGAGCCACTTTCGGATCGTGCGCCACCGGCCTCCGGCTCGAGGTGTCCAGGGGGCGGATCCGCTGCCTGTCCATCCGGTGGGCGCCAGCCATGAATCGCGACCGTGTGCTCGATGCCTACTTCAAGAATGCCGCTTCGTGGGATCGCGATCGTGCGGCCCAGGTTCGGCGCAGCGCGACTCTCGGCTGGCGAGTCGCCGCCGCGGGCTGGATATGCGCGGTGACGAGTGCGGCAGCACTAGTGTTGTTGATGCCATTGAAACGTGTCGAACCGTTCGTGGTGCGCGTGGATAACCGCACCGGCATCGTCGACGTCGTTCCCATGTATGCCGGCGAGGTCGAAATGGATGAGGCCGTCACGCGTTATTTCCTCGTGCACTACGTCAGCGTATGCGAACGATTCAATCTGGCCTCGGCGCAGAGCGACTACGAGGAGTGTGGTGCGTTTCATTCCTCACAGCGCAATCAGCAGTGGTATGAGTTCTGGAAAACCAGCAACCCGGACTCGCCACTCAATGTGCACAAGGATGGCAGCATCATGCGTGTGCAGGTGGAGTCCGTGAATTTCTTCGACCGCAGTGGCGGGGTGTCGAATCTGGCCCAGGTGCGTTATCGCAAGGCGCGACGCCAGGCGGTCGGCGCCGAAGAGAGCTCCACATACTGGATTGCAACCATACGGTATGCCTACGCGGCGGTATCGAAGGATCCCAAGGTTCGCCGCTGGAATCCTTTGGGGTTCAAGATCGTCGAGTTCGCCGTCGAGCAGGAGGCTCTCGCCCAAGCGCGTGCCATGTCCAGCGAGGCGTCGCAGGGACAGTTTGATGAAAAGTGATTCCCTGCCGGGGCCCAAGCATGTGACGTCGGATCGTTGCTGCCAGGGCACGCGCCTGCCGCATCTTCGTTCGACAGCGGTGGCCTGGATGCGCCTGATTGCCGTGGCGAGCGTGCAGTTGACGTTGATGCTTCCCGCGCCGAGCTCCGCTGAGGCGCGGCCGGGGCGGGACGTGCTCGACAGCCGCATTCGAACGTCGCCCTATAGCGGCGATCGGGTGTATCGCTTGCGTGGATATGTCGGCTATCAAATCGACCTGCAGTTCGAGCCCGGAGAGCAATTTATCGGACTTGGTTCCGGCGACCTGGACGCCTTGTCGTTCTTCGCCCAGGATAACCATCTCTTCCTCAAGCCACGGGTTGCTCACGTCAGCACGAACCTGACGGTGTTGACCAGCCGGCGGCACTATCATTTCGACTATAGCGCAAGCGCGCAGTCTCCAGATCCCCTCCTCGGCGAGGTGATCTACTCGCTACGCTTTATCTATCCGCCTGATTCTTCTCCCGGAAACTCACTCGAGCATCAGGATGCCGAGGGGTCGGGCGGCGCATTCGAGCCAGCCGTAGATGCCAGTCTCGAGCGCAGCGCGGGAAGGGAGCCGATCAACAGTGATTATTGGTACTGTGGTCATCCCGCCCTCAAGCCTGTCGCAGCCTCCGATGACGGCGTCCACACGCGGCTGCGATTCAGTGCACGTACCGAGCAGCCGGCGATCTTTGTCCGCAACGACGACGGGACGGAGTCGCTATTAAATTTCAGCATGGACGTGAGCGACGTACTCCTTCATCGCGTCGTACGGCGACTCATCGTTCGACGCGGAAAGCTCGCCGGCTGCATCGTCAACAAGGCATTCGCGGGTTCGGGCGCGCGCCTGAGATCGGGAACGGTGGCAGCGGAGGTCGAACGGCAGACGCGGGGGACGCGATGAGGCGGATCTGGCGCAAGGATCGGAAGTCGGACCATGATCGGTCGGCGCAGCAGGACGAAGCATCCATTGTCCCGGGGAGCGAACAGCGGGCGGCGCCCACGCACGCCGACACCATGCACCATGGCTGGGGCGAGATCCGCCGTGGCATCGTCCGGGGAGAGCGTGCCGCGCCATTCTTGAGCCGCACGACGTCCATCCAGTCTCGAATCGGCAATGGCCTGGCTGCCGCGTTGATGATCGCTCTCGGTGCAGGTCTTCTGATCTGGTACTACAGCAGCTCGGTTGCCCGGACTGCGCGCGCCCGGGACTCGGCGCAGACTGCCGCCGCCAACGCAGCGAGCTCGGAGATGCCGCTGCCGGCATTGGGTCCGATCGAGGCGCCACGGCTCATGCCCGCTGCATTGGCGGCAACCTCGGAGGAAGGTCCTGGAATGCCTGATCCGGACGACTTGCCCCTGGCGCCCGCCCCAGGGAGCGGGGATGCCGGTGAGCCATCGGGGCCGCGAGCCTGCGCCGGCGATGGCCTGTCAGCCAGGAAGCCCGCGCTTGAACGCCGCCTGTCCGCAACGGTGTTTGCCCGGTCCGGATCAGCAGGCAACGTGGGATTCGAAGCACCGGTGGCGGGTCAGGCGGCGATGGCTGGCGGATCGTTGGCAGCGCTCCCCACGCCGGTACCAGGCAATCCCCATGGCGGCCTGGACTCCGCGGAAGGCGCCACCGGCGGCGCGAGTCCGCGCCCAAGCCTCACCTCCGCGATTCAGGCACAGATGCTGCCGACGCAACGGCTGTTGCTGCCAAAGGGAGCATTCATCGATTGCACCCTGGAGACCGCGATCGATTCGAGCCTGGCTGGCATGACGACCTGCATTACCGCGATCGATACTTTCGGCGTCGACGGAAAAGTGGTGCTGTTGGAGCGAGGTACGAAGCTGGTCGGCGAGACCAGAGGCCAGGTGCAGCAGGGTGCGTCGCGCGTATTCGTGCTGTGGACCGAAGCGCGTACGCCCGGTGGCGTGGTCGTCGCGCTGGATTCTCCCGGTACGGACCAGCTCGGCCGCGCGGGTCTGCCAGGCAAGGTCAACCGGCACTTCTGGGATCGCTTCGGCGCCGCCATCCTGATTTCGATGATCGACGGCGCGGTGCAAGCCGCGGTGCAATCTTCCAGCAAGGCGGCGGGCGCCATCATCTACAACCCGTCTTCCTCGCGCGACATTGCCACCGAAGTACTGAAAGGGACGATCAACATCCCACCGACCGTCGTCAAGCAGCATGGCGAACGTATCCAGGTCCTGGTGGCGCGGGATGTGGATTTCAGCTCGGTCTATGCGCTGCGCGCGGTACGGCCCAGGACACAATGACGATGAGACATGGCGATCTGGCACGAGAAGTGCGAGCGCGGGTCGCCGCGCCCGCAGCGATCGGCGCCACATCCGCGCTCGATCTCACACTATGTGCGCTGCGGCCGCTGCTCGAGAATCCGGAGGTCACGGAGGTCTGCATCAATCGGCCGGGAGAGGCTTTCGTCGAGACCAGTTCCGGCTGGCAGCGTGAGACGCTGTCGTTCGCCGACTTCGATTGGTGCCTGAGGTTCGCGAAGCTGATCGCGAACCACACGCGCCAGCGCGTGGACGAGACGTCGCCCTTGCTATGCGCCTCGCTGCCAGGTGGAGAGCGGGTGCAGATCGTCATACCTCCGGCGACCACGGCGGGTTGCGTGGCGATCACATTGCGCCGGCCATCCGGCGCGGTGTGGTCGATCGACGAACTGGCGGGCCGCGGGATATTTCGTACCACCCGTTGTGCCCATGGGGCGTTGGACGAGGTCGAGGCGCAGTTGCTCCACTTCCTGGCGGTGAAGAACTACCAGGCGTTCATGCGGCTGGCAGTGCGCAGTCGCAAGAACATCCTGGTCTCGGGTCCAACCGGATCCGGAAAGACGACTTGGACCAAGGCGCTGATCAGGGAGATCCCCGGCGACGAGCGTTTGCTGACGATCGAGGATGCGCGTGAACTGGTGCTCGACGGGCATCCCAATCACGTACGGCTTTTCTACAGCAAGGAGGACCAGGGGTTGGCCAGGATCACTCCTCGACAGCTGCTTGAGGCCTGCCTTCGCATGAAGCCCGATCGGATTCTCCTGGCCGAACTTCGCGCCGATGAAGCCTTTGACTATCTGCGCAACGTCAATTCAGGCCATCCGGGATCCATTACCAGTATTCATGCAAGCAGCGCCGAACTGGCTTTCGAGCAACTCGTGCTGCTGGTGAAGCAAAGCCAGGGCGGCAGGGAACTCGCCCGACGCGACATCAAGAGTCTGCTCTATGTGCTGGTGGATGTCGTGATCCAGTGTGCGATCGAACGCCATGAGCGCTATATCCGCGAAATCTGGTACGAGCCGCAGCGCAAGCGTCGCGGTGCTTCACCGCCGGACCCGTGCGGCGTCGATCAACCGGCGATGGCGTCAGGATCGAATGGCATACCGCAAGGATTGTGGACGTCGCGATGGTCAACGATCTAGCGCAATGGGTGGTGCAGCTTCGGGGGTGGCCGGGCTTGATGCTGGCCTTCACGGCGGTTCAGGCACCGATGCTGGCGGGCCTGGTTCGAGGGCATGCGTCCTGGAGGAAGCTGGCGTTGTCGCCTGTCATCGCCGCGCCGCTGACGGCGGTCGCAGCCGCGGGTATGGCGGCGGGCGGGCCTGTCATGCAGGGGCTGGGCCTGGCCGGCGAAGGCCTGCTGCAACTCTCGCTCGCAGCCGGCTTGAGTGCAGCTTTGGGTTATGCGACCGGCCTGAAACTGGCACGCGGCAGCTCGTTCACCGATGTGCATCGACGTGGGACGATCATCGCAGACGGCGCGTCCGCTCTCGCCGCAGTCCACGCGGCCTCCGGTGCGCGGCGAGGCGCAGGCAAGGCCTTCTTCGCGGGACGGCCTTGCGATGCGGGGGGAGTCACGCTTGCCGGAATACCGGTTGCCTCGGCGGACGAAACCAAGCATTTCAAGCTGATCGGTACCACTGGCACCGGCAAGAGCACGGCGATCCAGGAGATTCTCGGTGGCGCGCTGGCTCGATCCGACCGTGCGGTGATCGCCGATCCTGACGGCGGCTACCTGCGTCGCTTCTACGATGCCCGCCGCGGCGATGTGATCCTCAATCCGTTCGAACCGAACTCCGTTCGGTGGGATCTCTTCGGCGAGATCGGCAACGCCTACGACATCGACCAGCTCGCCCGGTCGTTGATCCCGGATCATGGAGGTCCCGATCGGAGTTGGAGGGATTACGCACGAACGTTCTTTATCGCCGTTACGCGCCAGGCCCATGCGGCAGGCGTGACCGACGTTGCCGAGTTGTATCGCTTGCTGGTCATGGCTGGCACCTCCGAGCTCAGGCAACTGGTTGCCGGAACGCCGGCGCAGCCCTTCCTGGAAGAACACAACGGCCGCATGTTCGACTCCATTCGCTCCGTAACGAGTTCCGCCGTGGGTACGCTGGAGTATGTCGCCACACAGCGCGCGGAGCCGTTTTCCGTGCGCCGCTGGGTAGCACAGGGAAGTACGATCGCCCCAGACGATCCGCGCCACCCATCACGCGGCGGCGGTGTCTTGTTCATCCCGTACCATGCCGGCCAGATCGCCGCCTTGCGCTCCACGGTATCGGCCTGGATGAGGTTGGCGATATTCGAAGCCATGAATCAGGGAGAAGGCGATCAACGCTTATGGTTCGTGGTGGACGAACTCGATGCACTCGGCCAGATAGACGGATTGAAGGACGCACTCGCACGGCTGCGGAAGTTCGGTGGCCGCTGCGTGCTGGGGTTTCAATCGATCGCCCAGGTTTCGAGCACCTACGGCGCAGGCGAAGCACAGACGATCGTGGAGAACTGCGGCAACACCTTGATCCTGCGCTGCTCGGGTAGCGAGCATGGCGGGACGTCCCACTTCGCCTCCAGGCTCATCGGACAGCGCGAGATCAAGCGCACCTCGGTGTCCCGGACGCAGCGAATGACTGATTGGACCGCCTCGACGACGCATGCGGAACATTTCGCCATCGAGCCGGCCATCATGGATTCTGAGGTGGAGCAGCTCGAAGATCTCGAAGGATATGTGAAGTTCGCCTCGTTGCCGCAGTGGTTGCGGGTCCGGCTGCAACCTCAGGTACGGCAGACACTGGCCTCGCCATCGAGCAGGTTTGTGCGCATGTCCGCGGCGCCGTTGCCGAGGAGCGCTTCGATGCCGGCGCCAAGGCCGGCGGCTGAGGCGAGCCAGAGCACGTCCGGTATTGCCGTCAGCGCTTTGCCTGCACCTGCCGTGCAGAGTCGCCTGGATGCGGCACAGGCTTGGCAGCGGTGGCGCAGCGGCCGGGATAAGCCTGCGTGCCTCGGGGATGACTTGCCGCAGCGCATGGCCGCGGCAGAGGAAAATCCGAAGAACTCGTTCGATGGCAAGCAGCCGTTGAAGACTGTCGATGAGGAGGCCGTCCCGTCGGGGAAGAGGGTTGCGGAACAGGCGGCCACGGATAGAGGGAGTCGCGTGAAAGCGAGTCGGCGCCGGCTGCGTTCCGACAAGGAAGTTCGGCCTGCCGCGGTTCGCGGTATTGCCCCACGCGCACGCGACAGTGCAGATCGCAAGTGAACCGCCGACACATTCCATGGACAAGGAAACGATGAAACTGGGTCTGCTGATGGAGACGGCGCAAGCGCATCAGGCGCTTGTCGAAGCCAGTCTGCGGCAGCTGGAATCGCATACCACGGCACTCGAGGAAATCGTACGCGAGCAGATTCGGAACACGTTGCGGGGCGAATTGCCGGCATTGAGCGAGGAGGGCCGGCGAGCTGCGCAGGCATTGCAGGCCGTGCGGCGCGCGGCGAATCTGCGCGTGGCGTTGTGGACCATCGGCATCACGGCAGCCTGCGGTGCGCTCGGCATGGCGCTGCTGTGGTGGGTACTGCCTTCGCCGGAGCAGATTTCCTCCTTGCGCGCGACGCGCGACCAGTTGTCCGCTGAGCTGGTACGCCTCGAACACCTCGGAGGACGCATCGAGCTGCGCCGCTGCGGCGAGGCTGATCGATTGTGCGTGCGCGTCGACCGCCAGGCGCCGGCGTACGGGGAAAAGGCGGATTATTTCGTGGTCAAGGGATACTGAGCATGGATTGGCGCATGCTGCTTGCGGCAAGCCAGGATGGGCAGCTTCTGGCTTTGGTTTCCGGCCTGCTGCTGGCGTGCGCCGGCGGTCTTGTCATACGTTCCGGTCGCACGGAGATGCACAAGCGGGGCGCACTCATCGTTGACGGTCGCGAGGCACAGCGCCAGGCGATGCGAGCGGGCAGGCGCAGTGGGACGGCGATGCTGACGATCGCGGGCGTTGGAATTCCCGCGCCGGACGAGACCAAGCATTTCAAACTCATCGGCACTACCGGGACGGGCAAGTCCACCGCCATTCGCGAGTTGCTTGCCGGCGCCCTCGAGCGGGGCGATCGAGCCGTTGTCACCGATCCGGACGGCGGTTACCTGGCACGCTTCCTGGATCGTCAGCGGGGTGACGTCGTCCTCAATCCTTTCGTACCTGGCTCGATGAAATGGGATCCTTTTGCGGAGATATGCGATCCCTATGACGTAGAGCAGCTCGCCAGCGGATTGATCGCATCGAGTGACGATGCCTCGGCGCGCGAATGGCGCGACTATGCGCGTACGTTCCTGAGCGCCGTCACTCGATGGTGTCATGAGACGGGCCGGCGCGATACGGCCGAGCTGTGGCGATTACTGGTGGTGGCTCCCAGCTCGGAACTGCGCCCGGTCGTGGCCGGTACGCCGGCGCAGCCATTTCTCGAGCCGGACAATGCTCGGATGTTCGGCTCCATTCGCTCGGTCACCGGATCCGCCGTTGCGGCCCTGCAGTACATCCAGGTGCAACGTGCGCCGCCATTCTCGGTGCGCGACTGGGTCAGATGCGGCCGTGGCGTCCTGTTCATTCCCTATCAGGCGCGGCAGATCGCAGCGCTGCGTTCGATGATCGCCACCTGGGTGCGCCTGGCAATCTTCGAGGCCATGAGCCGGCGCGAAGGCGATCAACATTTATGGTTCGTCGCCGATGAGCTGGACGCGCTCGGTGCTATCGACGGATTGAAGGACGCGCTGGCGCGCCTGCGTAAATTCGGCGGGCGCTGTGTCCTGGGTTTTCAATCCATCGCTCAGGTGTCGAGCACCTATGGCGTGGGGGAGGCGCAGACCATCGTCGAGAACTGCGGCAATACTCTTATTTTGCGCTGCTCCGGCAGCGAGCATGGCGGCACGTCGCATTTCGCTTCGCGGCTGATCGGCGAACGAGAGATGCGGCGGCGACAGACTTCACGTGGCCGTGACCGGGAGGGTTTGTTTGCCACGGGCAGCCTGCGCCGCTCCACCAGCGTCAGCGAGCAGTGCATTACCGAGGCGGCTGTCATGCCGTCCGAGCTCGAACAGCTGCCGGACTTGCACGGCTACGTCAAGACCGCCTCGTCTCCAGTATGGATGCGGGTGCGATTCGTGGGATCCAGAAGCCCAGGCAAGCAGAGGATGGAATGACATGGCCATCTACCGCTTGGATATACAACCCTTGAGCCGCAGTGCGGGTCGTCGCGCAACATCCGCGGCCGCATATCGTGCCGGCGAGCGCATCCGTGACGAGCGCACCGGGGAATGGTTCAATCATTCCGCGCGCAAGGACGTCCTGCATACCGAGATCATGTTGCCGTCGCGATTTTCTGCTCCGGCCGGCGATACCACGCATCCTGATCGCGGCACCGGGGCAGACATGGACTGGGCGCGGGATCGGTCCACGCTCTGGAATGCGGCAGAGCGGGCGGAACATCGCAGGAATTCGCGCGTCGCGCGGGAATTCACGGTGGCGCTGCCCTTCGAGCTGAATCCCGCACAGCGTACACAGTTGGCGCGAACCTTCTCGCAGGAGTTGGCCGATCGCTACGGTGTGGCGGTCGACCTCGCCATCCATGAGCCGCGAGCAGGCGGCGACCCACGCAATTACCACGCACACCTGCTGGCGACGACACGGGAGGTGACGCCGGAGGGGTTGGGAGCCAAGGCGGGTCTGGACATGAACGGCACTCGGCGCCAGGCATCGGGTCTTGCGAGTGGACTCAAGGAGCTCGTGGCAGTGCGCGAGCGTTGGGCGACGCTGACGAACGAGTCGTTGCGCCAGGCACATGTGGAGGCACGCGTCGATCATCGCTCGCTGGCGCAGCAAGGTATCGACCGCGAGCCGACCGTAAGAATCCCGTTCGCAGCCTTTCAGATGGAGAAACGCGGCGTGTACAGTCAGGTCGCCGAACGCCTGCGGGAGCGGTACCGCGCCCGAGTCCAGGCGCGCCTGGAGCGAGGCGCCGAACGGCTGCGACAGGCGCGAGCAGAGGGCACCGGTCGAGGCTCGAGCGGGGCCTGGAATCTCGAACCTGGCGACCTGGAGGAGGTTCGCCGCCAGGCGAGGCAAGCGTGGCTGCGTTTGCGATCCGCGCAGGAGGATCGGTCGGCGGGCGAAGTAAAATCATCGACGCGGCAGGCCGACCTGCATGCCGGCAAACAGCCGCTGGCCGGGACGGGGCGTACGGGCCCCGATGACGACTTCGCCTTGTAGGGTTCCATTTGCCGGCATGCCACCTGAGGCCGCAGGCATCATTGAAGTCCCGCATATAAAAAAGGGGAGCCTGTTTCCAGGCCCCCCGATGGGTCGGCAATGGTCGGGTGCCGATCAGGAGAACGTCAGCGCTCGCTCGCCTTGTTCGTCGCGGATACTGGTGGGCAGCCCCATCTTGTTCAGCAAATCCAGGAACGGACGCGGCGGCAGCTCCTCGACGTTTGCCATGGTCTTGACGTCCCAGTCGCCACGGGCGATCAAGATGGCCGCGGCGACCGGCGGCACGCCCGCGGTATAGGAAATGCCCTGGCTGCCGACTTCGTTGTAGGCCTCCTTGTGATCGGCGATGTTGTAGATGAAGACCTCGCGCTCCTTGCCATCCTTCACGCCCTTGACCAGATCGCCGATACAGGTCTTCCCGGTGTAGTCCGGAGCAAGCGAAGAGGGATCGGGCAGTACCGCCTTGACCACTTTCAGCGGCACCACCTGCTGGCCTTCCGCGGTCGTGATCGGCTGCTCCGAGAGCAGGCCGAGATTCTTCAGCACGCTGAAGACGGTGATGTAGCGCTCGCCGAAGCCCATCCAGAAGCGTACGTTCGGCACGCCCAGGTTCTTCGACAGGGAATGGATCTCATCATGGCCGGTCATGTAGGCGGTGCGTTCGCCCACCACCGGCAGATCCCACGTCTTCTTGACCTCGAACATCTTGTTCGAAGTCCACTGGCTGTCCTGCCACGACCACACCTGCCCGGTGAACTCGCGGAAATTGATCTCCGGATCGAAGTTGGTCGCGAACCAGCGCCCATGTTCGCCGGCATTGATGTCGATGATGTCGATCGACTCGATCGTGTCGAAGTACTCGTCGCGCGCCAGCGCCGCGTAGGCGTTGACCACTCCCGGGTCGAAGCCTGCGCCCAGAACGGCGGTGACGCCCTTGCTCTGGCACTCCTCGCGGCGTTTCCACTCATAGTTCGCGTACCACGGCGGCGTCTCGCAAATCTTCAGCGGATCCTCGTGGATGGCGGTATCGATGTAGGCGGCGCCGGTGTCGATGCACGCCGACAGCACCGACATGTTGATGAAGGCCGAGCCCACGTTGATGACGATCTGGCTGCCTGTGGATTGGATCAGCGCCTTGGTGGCCTCGATATCCATGGCATCGAGCGCGTGCGCCGCGAGCACGCCGTCGGACTTGAGACTATTCTTCTCGCGGACCGATTCGACGATCTGGCGGCATTTCTCGACGGTTCTCGATGCGATGTGAATGTCACCAAGCACATCATTGTTCTGGGCACACTTGTGAGCCACAACCTGCGCGACCCCGCCTGCACCAATGATCAGAACGTTTCTCTTCATTTCGGGTGTGAGCCTCCTTGGGAGTTGACGAAAGCGGCCAGCCCTTCAGGAGAGGCTTGCCGAGTAATCTTCAAACGAGAACTCGCGCTGCACCGTCACGGTGCCGTCGAGTTCGCGAACGGCGATCGATGGCATCCGCACGCCATTGAACCAGTTCTTTTTTACCATCGTGTAACCGGCTGCATCCTCGATCGACAGCCGATCGCCTACCTTGAGTTCGCGCTCGAAGCGAAACTCGCCGAAGATGTCGCCTGCCAGGCACGACTTGCCGCAGACCATGTAGGCGTGCGCGCCGGTGTTGGGCTCGATCTTGGCGCTTTCGCGGTAGATGAGCAGATCGAGCATATGTGCCTCGACCGAGCTGTCGACGATGGCCAACTGCTTGCCGTTGTACAAGGTATCGAGCACGCTCACTTCCAGGGTCGTGCTGCGCGTGATGGCGGCCTCGCCGGGTTCCAGATAGACCTGCACCCCGTAGCGCTGCGAGAACTCCTTGAGTCGATCGCAGAAGGCTGACAGTGGATAGTCAGCGCCCGTGAAATGAATGCCGCCGCCCAGGCTGACCCACTCGACGCGCTCGAAGAGTGCGCCAAAGCGAGCTTCGATCTGACCCAGCATCCGATCGAACAGCTCGAAGCTCGGATTCTCGCAATTGTTGTGGATCATGAAGCCGGAGATCCGATCGCAATAAGGTTCGACCTTGGACGCATCCCATTCCCCCAGGCGGCTGTGGGGGCGCGCCGGATCGGCCAGATCGAAGCTGGAACTGCTCACGCCGGGATTCAGCCGCAGGCCACGCGGCAAGGTGCTGGCGCGATCCATGTAGCGCTCGAGCTGGCCGATGGAATTGAAGATGATCTTGTCCGCGTGCGAGATCACTTCGTCGATCTCGTAGTCGGCGTACGCGACGCTGTAGGCATGGGTCTCGCCGCCGAACTTCTCGCGTCCAAGCCGCACTTCATTCAGGGACGAAGAGGTCGTGCCGTCCATGTACTGGCGCATCAGGTCGAATACCGACCAGGTGGCAAAGCACTTCAACGCCAGCAGTACCTTGGCGCCGGAGTGCTCGCGCACCCACTGCATCGTCTGCATGTTGCGCAGCAGTCGAGTCTTGTCGATCAGATAATAAGGGGTCTGGATCATCTCGGCGCCTGAAGACCTTGACGCGATCCACCAGGGTTTGAGCTGGGGATCGGGGTGGGACCGTGCGCGGTACTTTGTATGTATCGCGCCCTCACGAGCCCAAAACGGGCCCAAAAAAAACCCACAACGAAGTGAGTCCGGTTGATTCCACACATTGCGCGGCTTCCGGTGCCGTGCAATGCCGCATCCAGTTCGTGACCTAGCGTTCCGCGGTCAGTCGTCTGGATCAAGGCTGGTAGCCTTGTCACCCGCTCCTTGCCAGGAATGCACCGACGTGCCGGTCGAACTTCGACGCTGAGCCCTGGCCTTTTCAGGAGTGCCCCCTATAAGGGGCCGCGAAGGTTACAGGCTGATGGCATTTCAGGCAAATACAAGTGCTTGTCCCCGCCGCGCCAGGCTCTGTCTGAGAAGAAATATTGCAAATAAGCTATTGAAATTAATAAAAAATAAAAATCGAACTTTGCCGGTGTGGGTTTGCAGGTGTGGCAATTCTCCGGGGCCGGCCCGGCCTCGACCAGTTCCTGCGCAACATACCGATCCTTCTGGCGCAGCCGCCGACTATTCTTCGCCCTCAAGAGGAGGTGATCCATGCGTGGCGCCGCAAGCTGTCTGCTGGGGTTTCTGGCAACGTTGGGTGTTCCCGGAATCGTTGCCCAGGCTCAATCGCCCGGCGATTCCGATCTCGATCGGCGCATCGAGGCATTCCTCGACAGCCGGCGCGGCAGTTGGAAAGATTTGAACGTGCCGGAAGTCGACGGCCGGACCTTGCACGATCTCATCCTCGAGAAGGAATTCAAGCGCGCAGTGGAGATCGGTACTTCCACCGGCCATTCGGCGATCTGGATCGCCCGCGCCTTGAGCAAGACGGGTGGCAAGCTCATTACCATAGAGATCGATCCGGCGCGGCATGCGCTTGCCAGGAAGAATTTCGCCGAGGCGGGATTATCGGATTACATCGACGCCCGGCTCGCCGACGCACACGAACTCGTGCCGCAGCTCGAAGGGCCGATCGATTTCGTATTCTCCGATGCAGACAAGGAGTGGTACACGAATTACTTCGTTGCTCTGTGGCCAAAAATCAGCCCCGGGGGTTGCTTCACCGCGCACAATGTCGCGGCGGGGATGACGGGCATCCGCGAATTCCTGGATCACGTGAACACGCTGCCGGATGCCACGACAACGATCGACTCCAGGAGTCGCGCGGGCTTGTCGATAACCTGCAAGGCACCGGCCCCGCGTCCGGCCCGCTCAGGCCAGTGAATTTCCCAGGTTCTTCGGCAGGATCAGGGACTGTTTCGAGCTGCGCCCCAGGCGTGGCCGAAAGCCATCGGGCTTGATGATCAGCAGATCGCACGGTGACTGGTAGACGACCCGTTCGGCCGTGTTGCCAATCGCCAGGCGCTTCAGGCCGCGTCGGCTGATTGCACCCATGACCATGACTTGCGCACCGATGTCCCGTGCGAGTTGCGGCACGGTCGTTTCAGGCAGGCCATGCACGACATGAATCTCGGCCTGCGCCGCGCCGGAACGACGCAGGGTCTTGTTCATTTTCGACTCCATGCGCTTGTGCATGCGTTCGCGTCGCGGCGGCGTATCGTCGCCCGGCGCATAGACTGCAGGACGGATGCAATGCACGGCATGGAAATCCACCCCCAGTGCGGTAGCGAACAGCGCGCCATATTCCGCCAGTGCGACATCCAGGTCGGCCGGCTTGTCGTCGGCGTGCATCGGATCCAGCGCCGCCAGGATCGGCGCTGTGTGAGTATTCATGGGTGTGCCTTGGGCGAGGAGCAGCGGACGTGAGCACATGCGCAGCAATTCCCAGTCGGTCAGGGTCCAGCCAGGGGAGCGGTTCGGCCCGGCTATCACCAGATGCGCGTCGGTGCGAATGGCTGCGCGGACGATTGCCTCATGCGCCGGCTCCTCCCACGCCACCAGCACCTCCGTCGCCAGGTTCCGGCGCCACAGCGTGGCGGCGTGGCGTTCCAGTTGCTGGGTGCGCTGCGCGACCATCCAGCCACGTGATCGAGCCAGCCGCTTGGAATCGAAGAACGGGCGTCCGCTGAGCGACGGATCGAACACGGCATGAAAAAGAATGACGTGCGCGCCGAGCACGCTGGCGATATCGGCGGCGCGATCGATGACCGGCTGTGTGCTGTCCGTCGGATCGGGGACAGCAACCAACACCGTGCGTATCTCTCTGGACATCATCGCTCCTCGTTGTAGCGGGGCATGCCCCGGTGTCGTACCGACTGGCCGTCCATACCACTGCGCGCCGGCCATGGTCCACGCTGGCGATTCACGAATGCTCGATCCGGCCTCGATCCCGCGCAGCGAGCTTGAATCATACTCGCCAGTGCACGGCAGTGGCTGCGCATTGGCCATTACATCATCTGTCAGCTTCCGCCGGAACTTCATCCAAGCGTCTTGGTTGAATAGTGGTGGCCCAAGCTGGCGCCGACAGCTGTCATACGCAGGGGCTGAGTGCCGTCGAGGGCGGTCGGTGAGCGACAGCGCAGCAATGAGGTGACCGTCATGTGGCGGGATGGTGACGCGGAACGAATCCATGGTGCGCATTGGCGGCACACTGACTATCGCCGGTACTTTCCCGAATGGGCCGAACGCTCACAAGAGATCGGTCCGGAAGTCGAGGCCGATCGCAACTCTTACCTGGCCAACGGCTATGCGGAGGAGTTCGGCTATCACGCGCAACCTGGGTATTCACGAGGTGTCTGGGTGCTGGATGAGGAATCTCCGGAGCGCTGCGAGCAATGGTACGGACAGAGCCGAGCCACGCACCCTGGCTATCCGGAAATGCCGACGCCGATCGTTCTCCAGCACGAAGATGATCGCGAGTCGCTTCCACGACCGGCGTCACCTGGGCGCACCTTGGTCGATGCAGCGCGACCGCTTCACGTCCGCGACCCGGCGGGCGAGGGTGTACCGCAGCGCGGCGGGATCATTGTCGTGTCGGCACGCGCCGGCGCCAAGGCCGTCGATCTGGAGCGGGTCGCACACAGGACGTTATTTCGCTGGGTGGATCGTGGCTATTCCTTTTATCTGAGCGTCGCCTCGCTGCGAGCCAGGTTTCAAGCGCGTCGTTGAGGCCGGCGCGCGATCCGCACCTAGGTCATGAAAGGCAGAATCTCCTCGATGGAGCGTGGTGCCATGCCTAGTTGAGCGAATCCTTGCGCCTGCTCGCTTACGATGCTGTCTACCTGCATGAGCTCCACCTGGTTCCGAGTCAGTGGCGGGTGCGGCAGCATTTCGGCGAGACGCGCCAATGCATGCCAGAACAGAAACGGAACCGGAACCAGCGTGGCTCGCAGCCCGGCCCGGTGAGCAATCATTCTCAGCAACGCCTCATAGGAATAGGTATGTGGTCCTCCGCATTCGATGGTCGTCGCGCCATTGGCAGCACGCAGCAGCGCCGAAACGGCCTCCGCGACGTCTTCGACATAGGCTGGCTGCAGCAGCGTCTGGCCGCGTCCGAACAGCGGGTACACGGGCAGGCGACGCAAGAGTTTGAGAATCGGTGTGAGAAATGCATCGCCGGGACCGAACATGACCGACGGCCGGAGCAGTATCGCATTGGGGAACTCGCTCCGGACCGCCTGCTCGCCCTGTGCGCGACTGCGGATGTAGGGTGAGGACGAATGCCGGTCCACGCCGATCCCGGAAACGTGTACCAGCCGTTCCACCCCGTGCTGCCGCGCCAACGATGCGATGCGCTCGGCAGCTTGCACGTGAACGGCATTGAAGGTCGTCTTGCCGTGCTCGACATACAGGCTGACCGCGTTCACGACCGCCCAGGCGCCGGCGACGGCTTGCGCAGTGGATCGAGCATCCAGGACATCCGCCAGCACGGATACGGCGCCGGGCGCTTCGCCGAAAGTTTCGTGGACTCGGTGTGGGTGCCGGGTCGCGACCCGCACTGTCGCACGGGCATTCAGCAGATGCCGCACGACATGGGCACCGAGGAATCCGGTGCCGCCGAAGACGGTCACCACGCGATTGATCATGCCGGCTCCATTTTGGGTGGCTTGCGAGGCGCACGGCGCCAGGACCCTTATGGCTTGTCATGAGCGTCCGGTGCAATCCGCTGATGCCGTCCTGGTG
>JBEBRC010000030.1:0-20483 GCA_040395055.1 Steroidobacter denitrificans | reverse complement strand
GAAATCGACGCGGTTGTTTAGTAGTTCGCGTTTCGCCAGAATCCGCCCTCATGAGAACCACCACCACACTCGTCGTTTGGGACCTCCCGGTCCGCATCACCCACTGGTTGTTCGTGACGACCATCGCGGTGAGCTGGTGGACTGCCGAACAACATATGATGGACTGGCACCAGTACAGCGGCCTCACCTTGCTGGGATTGCTCGTATTTCGAATCTACTGGGGGTTTGTCGGTACTTCGACCGCGCGCTTCTCGGACTTCGTTCGCGGGCCGCGAGCACTGTGGAAACAACTGCGCGGCGAACCCTCGCTGCCTCGAACGGCGGGCCACAGCATCTCGGGAGGTTGGAGCGTTATGGCGCTGCTGACCCTGATGCTGCTGCAGGTCGGCGTGGGCCTGTTCGTCACCGATGTCGACGGGCTGGAATCCGGCCCGTTGTCGCACTGGGTCAGTTTCGATACCGGACGCGCGCTGGCGGACCTGCACGAACTGATATTCAACATTCTGCTCGGCTTCATCGCCTTGCATGTCGCGGCGATTCTTTTTTATCTCCTGGTCCGACGCGACAACCTCATCGTCGCCATGCTGAACGGACGCCGGCGCAATCCGCCCGTCGGCGTGACAGTCGAGCACGTACCCGCCTGGAGACTCCTCCCCGGCATCGCGCTCGCCGCATTGATCGTGTGGCTGGTGGCCCGATAACGGCCCATCGGCGCCGCGACGCCGGTTGGCAGCCCCGACTCTGCCGCATCCGGGCATGCCTGCCGCCTCGCAGGTGGCAGGCACCCGAACCCGCCAACGCTCAGGAAGTGGAACGCGGCGTGCCGGCCAGGCCGGACCGCACGCCGGCCGGGTGAATACTCTGGTGAATACTGGGGGTGGGGTCGCCGCGATGCTGCCTGCGATCGCGGTGAAAGCCGTTCTGCGGGTAGTAGTCCAGTGCACTCATGCGCCGCTCGAGCTCCGCGGCCTGTCGCGGGTCGGGAGTGATGTGCGGGCGCATGCAGAATGATGCTGGCTTCGATCTGAACATCGCCGTGGCCTCCGTTGTCATGAGCCGTTGCGCGCCCGGATGATCCGGGCCATCCGAGGCAGCTAACGCCTGGCAGGCGGCGATGGATCCACTGACATCCACTGTCGTGGTTTTTACGGCCCAGCTCGGGAACGCAGCGGAACCCACTCTGCATTCCCGGCGTTGATCATCTCCACTCGTTGGAACGTTCGGCGAAATCCGCCCGCTGCGGGCGCACGACGCAAAAGCGTTGGCCCGTGGGCGCCTCCATGACGCACCAGCTGCCCACCTTGCCCAGCGCGGTCGCGCCCAGGGCTTCCAGGCGACGGACTTCCGCCTCGATATCGTCCGTTTCGATGTCCAGGTGCACGCGGCTGTCATGTGACACCTGCTGAACTTCGATATGCAGGTCATCGGCTTGGGTCTGGAAACAGCGATATTTCGGGCTCGGCTCGCGTTCGCGAGCAACCAGCTCGTAGCCCAGCGCCGCGCTCCAGAACTGCGCCGCCTGCTCCAGATCGGGGGTCTTGCAATCGATGATGAATCCGGCGAGTCGGCTGCGATGCATGATGAAATCCCCCTGCGTCCCGTCGCTGGACTACGGATGATTGGGATGCCGCCCCGAGCGAGCGGCGGCCATCGCGCCGATGATATCCAGCACATCATCGCGCAAGAAAATTTCCTGCGTGTCGAGCGCTATCTTGCGCTGCCAGTTGGCATGTTCGGTATGCGTACCCGGCACGTTCACCGGATCGATCATGCCAATCAGGTCCTCGATCTGGATCAGCGCGACATTCGCATTCGACAGGCCGAGAAACGCATGCGTGGCACGCGAGAAGGCCGCCGAATACGGCGGCAGCGGTTGATCTTCCTGCCACGACCACAGGTCCGCCGCGACCAGCGCCCGCAGCAGCGCCCGGCGCTCCGCGGCACGGCTGGCATGGGCATGCGTCTTGGCGTCCTCGCCTGGGTACAAGTCCAAGCTGTCGCGCAGGCGCAGGTCGTGCTCCTCCCACCAGCCGCACAAGGTCGGCAGGTCGTGGGTGGTCACGACCGCCAGTGCATTGCGCTCATAGTCACCCGGCATCTTGAATTCGCCCCCGGGCGTCCGCTCGAACAACAGCACCTTGTAGTGATAGGCACGATATCGCTGCATCGCCTCGGTCACGGCCCGAGGCACGGTGCCCAGATCCTCGCCGATCACGACGCAGCGATTGCGCTGGCTCTCCAGGGCCAGTATCGCAATCAGATCCTCCAGGGGATAGTGCACGTAGGCGCCGTCCCTGGAGGACATCCCGCCTGGGACCCACCACAGCCGGTACAAGGTCATGACGTGATCGAACCGCAGCGCCGCGACATGCCGCATGTTGTTGCGCACCAGGCCGACGAAGGGCCGATATCGCTGGTTGCGAAGTTCGCGTGGATCTTGCGGCGGAATGCCCCAGTCCTGGCCTTTGAGCGCCAACTCGTCCGGTGGCGCGCCAATCGACGCGCCCTGCCGGTAAAGATGGTGGTTGGACCAGGTTTCGGATCCTGCAGGATTGGCACCGACGGCGACGTCCCCGTACAGGCCGATGCTCATCCCGGCGTCGCGTGCTGCGTCCTGGGCCGCCTGCAGCTGTGCGGTGACCAGCCATTGCAGGTACAGGAAGTACTCGATGTCTTGCGCGCGCTCCTGCGCGAAACGATTCACCGCGGCAGAGGCCGGATCGCGATATTCCTGAGGCCAACTGGGCCAACCCCAGTATTGCGGACCTTGCAGGCGCATATGAGAATCGAGCGCATCGTAGATCGCATGCAGGCGCAGCGGCTCGCCGCGCGTCTGCACGAATCGCCTGAACGCCTTGGCCCGCTCGCTGTTGCGCTGCAGATGCAAGTCACGAAAGCTCTCATGCAGCAGCTTCAGGATCTCGAACTTCAGCGCCGCAACCTGCGCATAGTCGACGTTCGGGCACGCTCTTGCCCGGCGCAGGGCCGCCTGGAAGTCGCCATCGAGAATCCGGCGGCGGGCAAGCTCGCATTGCTCCAGATCAGGCACATCCTGGAGCGCAATGTAGAGCACATTCAGGAATTGCCGGTTGGACGGGCTGTAGGGACTGATATGCGCCGGATCGGCCGGCAGCAAAGCGTGCAACGGATTCAGGCCGACGATGCCGCAGCCCAGCGGCGCGGCCAGCCGGATCAGGTGGCGCAGATCGCGCAAGTCTCCCATGCCCCAATTATCGGGCGAGCGCAGCGAATACAACTGCACGGCGATGCCCCAGACCCGCTTCCCGTGGGCGATCGGGCCGTCGGCGAGCGGCGGCGCTTCGTAGCAATGCTGCGGGGCCACCACGACGTCCAGCTCGCCGCCCAGGCCCGTGTCCAGCGTCACGACAGCGCGATGATAACCTGTGGGCAGTCGTGGCAACTTCGCCGCGACGCGACGGTAGCGATGCTGTTCCGCGCTCCCCTCCTCTATCGTTTCCAGTTCATCGAGCACGGCGCGGCCGGCGCGGGCCTCGCCGCTTTCCAGCGTCAGCATCCACTCGATGGAACGAGCATGCAGATCCAGCGGGATCGACACCGGAACCACGACATCCGTCTCGCTGCGAGCGACGACGATCGGCGGCACTACCCGTGTCCAATGCATCGTATGATGCTGATGAATGGCATCGGCAACGGCCTGCGAGTCGGCGGCATCGACGCCGAATGCAGCCAGGATCGCAGCCTGGGATTCGAGCGCGACCTGACGAGATTGATTCCTGTAGTCCAGATAGGAATCGGCGATGCCGTACAGTCCGGCTATCTGGGCGAGTTGTGCCACGGGGCTGCTCATCGACGCCTCACCAACACCTCACCACTCCTAGCAACGGTAACCGGGGCGATCGTTCGCACGCCGTGCTACGGCGTCTGCAATGATCCGCTGCGCATGCTCGGCGGCACATCGGCGTCGGCCAGCAGCACGCAGGAATGAAATGAGACCACACAGCGCTCGCCCGCCGCCAGGTGGTCGCCCAATTCGTTTACGTGCCAGCGCGCGGTGTCGAATACCACCTGCCAATGGGCACCTGTCTTGGCCTGCGGCAGGCGAAAGTCCACCGCAGCGTCGCCGGCATTACACAAGAACAGAAGATGTCCGTTGGGTGTTCCATGAGGGTCGTTGAATGCATGCCCGATCAGCACGCCCAGAGTTCGTGCGTGCGGGTCGTTCCAGTCCTCGGTCGTCAGCTCGTGGCCGCTCGGATGGAGCCAGCTGACATCCTTGTGCTCGCGATCGACATTACGCGCTCCCTTGAGAAAGGTATCGCGACTCAAGCCCTGAGCCTCTCTTCTGAAGGCCAGCAACTGGCGCACGAAATCGACCAGCGAGGCGCGATCGGGCGCTGTCGACCAATCGATCCAACTGATCTCGTTGTCCTGGCAGTACGCATTGTTGTTGCCGCGCTGGGTGCGCCCGAACTCATCTCCTGCAAGCAGCATCGGTACGCCCTGTGACAACAGCAAGGTGGCAAACAGGTTGCGAATCTGGCGCTGGCGCAGTTCGATGATGGCAGGGTCCTGGGTGGGGCCCTCCTCGCCGCAGTTCCAGCTCAAATTGTGATTGTGGCCGTCGAGATTGTCCTCGAGGTTCGGCTCATTGTGCTTCTCCTCGTATGCCGTCGCGTCATGCAAGGTGAAGCCATCGTGACAGGCCACATAGTTGATGCTCGCGGTCGGGCGTCTGCCGCTGGCCCGAAACAGATCGCTGGAGCCCGCAAAACGCTCAGCAAAATTTCCCAGGATCCCGGGATTGCCGCGCCAGAAGCCGCGTGCACTGTCTCGATACAGATCGTTCCACTCCGCCCATCCAGAGGGAAAATGTCCCAGTTGATAGCCATCGGCGCCGATATCCCATGGCTCCGCAATCAGCTTCGTGTAGCGTAACGAGGATTGCGCGGCAACTTCCTTGAAGAAGGCCGCATCGGTACGAAAGCGGCCGTTGTCGCGTCCATGCACCGCCGCCAGATCGAATCGAAAGCCGTCGACTCGCATCTCCTCGACCCAGTAGCGCAGGCAATCGATCACCAGCTTACGCACCGCTGCATGACCGAACGCAACGGTGTTGCCGCAGCCCGTGCGATTGATATAGCGACCCGGAGAGGTCGGTTCCAACTTGTAGTAGGAGGCGTTATCGAGACCGCGCAGGCTCAGGGTGGGACCGGACTCATTGCCTTCCACCGTGTGATTGAACACGACATCGAGAATGACCTCGATGCCGGCGGCATGCAGTGCCTTGACCATGGTCTTGAATTCGGTCACGGCATCGCCGATGGCGTACTGCAGCGCCGGGGCAAACCATGCCAAGGGACTGTACCCCCAGTAATTGACCAGGCCCTTGTCGAGCAGGAACTTCTCGCTCACGAAGGCCTGCACCGGCAGCAACTCCACGGCCGTGACGCCGAGGTACTTCAGGTGGCCGATGACGTCCGGGTGCGCCAGCCCCAGATAGGTGCCGCGCTGATGCTCGGGCACCGACGGATGGAGCTTGGTCAAGCCTTTTACATGCGCTTCATAAATGACGGTGTCGCGCCAGGGCACGGCAGGCGGACGATCGTCTCCCCAATCGAAGACACCATCGATGACTCGCGCCTTGTAGTTGTAGGGGGCGCTATCGGTCGTATCCGCCGTTTTCTCGTTCGGGTCCTCGACCGAGTGCCCAAGCAGCGATGGATGCCACTGGAACTGCCCCAGCAGCGAGCGCGCGTAGGGATCGATCAGCAGCTTGGCGCCGTTATAACGCAAACCATGCATGGGATCGTAAGGACCGTGCGCCCGCAGGCCGTACACCAGACCCGGAACGCCCAAGGGCGCGGGCAGAAATCCGTGCCAGACGTTTTCGGTGCGCTCCGCCAGCGCCAAGCGGGCGATCTCATGCTCCCCGCGTTCATCGAACAGGCATAACTCGATCCTGGTCGCGCCGGCAGAGTAGACGGCGAAATTGACGCCATCGCCGGTCCAGGTAGCACCCAGCGGTGCCGCGGTGCCAGGTTGAAGCTGCGCGGCGGTGTAGTCGGTGGGTAGTGCGTTCATTCGTCGCAAGCCCATTGGGCATACTGCACGGCCTGTGCAGCGGCCGTGGTGCGGCGGTCTTTGGTCGAGATCGGGATAGGCGACATAATTCGTCCAGCTTCGGTTCTTCTGTCTCGGACAAGCGATGGTGACGCATTCCGCGCCAGGATGAAAAGTAGTGTATGGATCACGTCGGACCACCTCGTACCAATACGCGCCATGGACACCACGCGCAAACAGGGAATCGCCGATGGCTATCGCAGCGCCATGACGACGGCCCCGCCCGACATTCCGGCGCCCTTCAGGACTGCCCCAGGCGCTCCAGAACGATCATCGCCAGAGGCGGCAATGTCAGGCGCAGTTGCGCGGGCTGGCCCACATCCTGGCCTTGGCATTCGGCATCGATCTGCATCTGCCGCGAGAATCCCGTGCCGCCGAAACGCGGCTCGTCGCTGTCGAGCAGCTTGCGGTAGCGTCCCGGCCTGGGGACGCTCAGTAAATAATCCTGGCGCGGCACCGGTGTGAAATTGAAGGCAAAGATCAACGGCGTGTCGTCCTGGCCTTCCAATCGCTGGCGCAGGAAAACGAACACGCTCTGGTCGCGATTATCGACGTCCAGCCAGCGAAAGCCCGCCTCGCTGTGCTCACTGGCGTGCAGCTGCGGATAGTCCCTATAGAGCTGGTTGAGCACGCGATTCCATGCCTGCAACTGTCGATGATGCGGATGCTCGAGCGCAGCCCAGCCAAGATCCTCGTACTCCCGCCATTCGTGCCATTGGCCGAACTCTCCGCCCATGAACATGAGCTTCTTGCCTGGATGCGCCGTCATGTACCCGATCAGCAAGCGATAGTTCGCCCGCTTCTGCCATTCGTCGCCGGGCATCTTGTCCAGCAGCGAGCGCTTGCCGTGCACGACCTCGTCATGCGACAGCGGCAGAATGAAATGCTCCGAGAAGGCGTACGTCAACGAAAACGTGATCAATTCGTGATGGCTGCGGCGGTGAACGGGATCGAGCGACAGGTAGCGCAAGGTATCGTTCATCCAGCCCATGTTCCATTTGAAATGAAAGCCCAGCCCGCCCAGGTCCACCGGACGGCTCACACCGGCAAAAGCCGTCGACTCCTCGGCCATGCTCAGGACGCCGGGAAAATAATGTCCGATCGTCCAATTCAACTGCTTGAGAAAATCGATGGCTTCCAGGTTCTCGCGGCCGCCGTATTGATTGGGCGTCCACTCACCTGGATTGCGCGCGTAGTCCAGATAAAGCATCGAGGCGACCGCATCCACGCGCAAGCCGTCGATGTGATAGTGCTCTATCCAGAACAGTGCATTGGCAATAAGAAAATTGCGCACTTCATGGCGGCCGTAATTGAAGATTCGCGTGCCCCACTGCTGGTGTTCGCCCCGATGCGGGTCGGCATGCTCGTAGAGGTAGGTACCGTCGAACTCGGCCAGCCCATGCGCGTCCTTCGGAAAATGCGCCGGCACCCAGTCCATGAATACGCCGATGCCAGCCTGGTGCAGGCGATCGACGAATCGCATGAAGTCCTGCGGCGTCCCGTGGCGTGCGGTCGGCGCGAAATGACCCAGGACCTGATAGCCCCAGGAGCCGTCGAATGGGTGCTCGGCGATGCCAACCAGTTCGACGTGCGTGTAGTTCAGGTCCTGCACGTAGGGAATCAGCTGGTCGGCAAGCTCGTCCCAGTTCAAGAAGGCAGGTTTGCGATGCCAAGAGCGGCGCCAGGAACCAGGATGGACTTCATAGATCGAGATCGGAGCGCGCAGGGGATCCCAGGCGCGGCGGCGAGAGAGCCAATCGGCATCGTGCCACGCATAGCCGTCGATGTCGGCCACGACCGAGGCATTGTGCGGCCGCAGCTGCATCTGGAATCCGTACGGATCGGCCTTCAGCAGGCGCTGCCCGTGCGCGGTAAGAATCTCGTACTTGTAGAGTGCACCGGGCTCGACTTGCGGAATGAATGCCTCCCATACGCCGGAACTGCCGCGCAGGTGCAGCGGGTGGCGGGCGCCGTCCCAATCATTGAAGTCTCCGACCACGCTCACCTGGCGGGCGTTCGGTGCCCACACCGCAAAGCGTGTACCGCAAACCTCGGCTTGCCTCAGCGGATGCGCGCCCAGCTTGCGATGAATATGGTGATGGTTGCCCTCACCGAACAAATGCAGATCGAGGTCGGTGATCTGCGCGTTCACAGAACCGGCTTGATGCTCCAGATATTGGCTGCATACTCGCGGATGCTGCGATCGCTGGAGAACGGACCCATGCTCAAGGCGTTGATCACCGCCTTGCGACTCCATTCCTCCGGCTGTGCAAACAGCGCGTCGACCTGCTCCTGGGCCGCGGCATAGGCGTCAAAATCCGCCAGCACCATGAAATGCTCGCCATCGCTCAACAATCGATCGGTCACGACCTTGGAGTCGGAGATGTTGCTGGGCGTGAAATAGCCCGAATCGATCATCTCGAGTGCGCGCTTGAGCTGAGCATTCGCGGCGACTACCTCGGTCGGTGAGTATCCCTGTGCCCTGCGTGCGGTGACTTCCTGCTCCGTCATGCCGAAGATGAAAATATTGTCCGCACCGACCGCCTCGCCGATTTCGATATTGGCGCCATCCAAGGTGCCGATGGTGAGCGCACCATTCAAGGACAGCTTCATGTTGCCCGTGCCCGATGCCTCCATGCCCGCGGTGGAAATCTGCTGCGACAAATCCGCCGCCGGCATGATCTCCTGGGCCAGCGATACGTCGTAGTCGGGCAAGAAGCACAGCTTCAGCTTGTCGCCGATCCGGGCATCGTTGTTGATGGTTCGCGCAACATTGTTGATCAGCTTGATGATGGCTTTCGCCATGTGGTAGCCCGGCGCGGCCTTGCCCGCGATGATCACGACGCGCGGCACGACGTGCGCGGCAGGATCCTCGAGTATGCGCTGATAACGCACCACCACGTACACCAGATTCAGCAGTTGGCGCTTGTACTCGTGGATGCGCTTGACCTGCACGTCGAACATCGCATCGACGCTTACCTTGACGTCCAGTAACTGCTCGATGGTGCGCGCCAGCCGCTCCTTGTTGGCGCGCTTGATGGCGCGAAAGCGCTGCCGGAAATCGGCATCGTCCGCCGCCCATTTCAGTCGCTCGAGATCCTCCAGGTCGTTTTCCCAGGCCGAGCCGAGTTTCTCGGTGAGCAGCGCCGACAGCCCGGGATTCGCCTGTTTCAGCCAGCGGCGTACGGCGATGCCATTGGTCACATTGGTGAAACGCTCCGGCCAGATCTGGGCGAAGTCCGCAAAGATCGTCTCGCGCATCAAGCGCGAATGCAGCTTGGCGACGCCATTGACCCGGTGGCTTCCGGCCACCGACAAGTAGGCCATGCGTACGCGGCGATCGCCGTCCTCATTGATCAGCGACATGCGACGGCGGCGATCATGATCCTGCGGATAGCGCGCGCTGACTTCTTCCAGGAAATCACGATTGATCTGGTAAATGATCTGCAGATGGCGCGGCAGCATGCGCTCGAACAGCGATACCGGCCAGGTCTCCAGCGCCTCGGGCAGCAGGGTGTGATTGGTGTAGCTGCACACCTCGCGTGTGATCGTCCACGCCTCGGCCCACTCCATACCGTATACATCCACCAGCAGGCGCATCAGCTCGACGATGGTCAGTGCCGGATGCGTGTCATTGAGCTGCACGGCGATGGCGCTGGCAAGCTCCTTCAACGGACGGCGATCGGCAAGCTGCTGCGTCAGCAGATCTTGCAGTGAGGCGCTGACGAAGAAGTACTGCTGCCTGAAGCGCAGCTCTTTTCCTTGCGGCGTGGAGTCGTCGGGGTAGAGCACCCGCGAAAGATTCTTGGCGTCGATCTGCTCGCTGACCGCGCCGGCATAGTTGCCGGCATTGAAATCCTCGATCCGAAACGGAGTGATCGCCCGCCCCGACCACAGGCGCAGGTGATTGACGGTCGGGCTGCGATTGCCCGGAATCAGCAAATCGTAGCCGACGGCCCAGACATCGTGCGTCTCGACCCATTCGTAGCGCACCCGTCCTTGCTCGTCGCGCGTGGACTGGCAGCGGCCGCCGAACCGTACGCGGTAGCGCACGCCGCCGAAGCCGCGTTCCCAGAAGTTGTGGTGTCCCAGCCAGGAACTGGCCACTTCGCGCTGCGAGCCTTCCGGATCGATCACTTGCGTGAAAATGCCGTAGTCATAGCGGATGCCGTAGCCGGTTGCGGCATAACCGAGGGTCGCCAACGAATCCAGGAAGCACGCCGCCAGCCTTCCCAAGCCCCCGTTGCCCAGGCCGGGATCCTCTTCTTCCGCCGCGACCTGATCCAGTTCATGGCCAAGGGAGTGCAGAGTTTCGCGCACTTCATCGAGCAGGCCATTGTCGAACGAAGACAAGGCGTTGATCAGGCTGCGGCCGAGCAGGAACTCCATCGAGAAATAGCACACGCGCTTGACCCGCGCCTTGGCGACGCGACTGCAGGTGGCGACCCAGCGCTCGGCAAGCTCTTCGCGCACCGCCAGCGACAGCGCGTCATAGATATCGCGCCGTGTCGCCTGGGCGAGCGATTTGCCCAAGGATCGTTGCAGCCGGTCGACGAGCGCATCGCGCACCGCCCCTGGACGCAGCGGTACCGTATTGGCTACGACCGTGGTCCGCGCCGACGAATTCATGACGCCCGCCTATCTCACTTCGACCACGTTCTCGGCGGCTATGCGCCAGGAGCCGCTTTCACGTACCAGCACCAGCTCCTTGCGTAGAGCATTGGCACCGAACTTCTGCACGAACGTGACGATGCGTCGATCCTCACCGTCAGGCTCGACCTTGATGCCCTCGAGCGCAGGATCCGGCACCGGCCCCACGGCCACCTGCTCGTGGCGCTGCTCCAGCCATACACCACCGCCGGCCGAGTCGGTAGGTGCCGCGAAACCATTGGAATACAACGCGATGACAGCATCGGCTTCGCGATTCGCCCAAGCCTGCGCCCAACTGGCAACGACCTCCTCGGGAGTACGCGCCGTGATACCGGAGGCGCGGAAATACGAAGGCGGCTCATCCAGGCAACCCGATCGCCCCGCGCTGGCCTGGCGATTCTCCTTGAGCTCGGGAATGGCCAGCGCCTCGAGGCGAGGTGGCTGGGAGAAGCCGTCGGGGACGCGCAAGGGCGGATTGTCGCGTGCCGCCAGGTAGGCGTCGCCGGATCGTGAACAAACCTGCTGCGATCCCCCACAGGCCGTCAGCAAAACCAGTACGCAGAGCAGCAGCAGGCCCAGCGCCAGTCGCGGGATGGACGCCTGGGCGGTTCCGGTGCAGGAATTCGCGCAGGGCAAGGATGTCGCCAGATCAGTAGTGCTCATCGCCATGATTTCGTTGCAACGCTTCGTCGGTGGAGTTCGATCCTGAATGTCGCTTCTGGTTCGTCGCCGGGGAGCTCAAGCCATCCCGAGCCGGCCAGATCAATGCGAACACTGTCGATACTGCGCTTTATCGCCTTCGATTACCGTTGCATCTCAATCAGTTGCAACGCTGCGGACTCGAGGGAATCGATATTCAAGCGCCCGCCATCGGCGCGAGGGGCTCCCAACCGGCTCCCGACCGGCCCAACTGAAAACTTCGCAGCCGCGGCCGGGGGGATGCTAAGGATCCGCCGGGCAGAAGGCAATGACGATCCAGGATACGCAATGGCTCCGGGCCGATGCCGCCCGGTTCGATCCACCCGTTCCGGCCTCTCCGGGACGCACCCGCCGCCTGACGGCCTGCCTCAGGCGTGCCTCGAGCCGCTTTGCAGTGAACGCTGGCCCTCAGCTGGCCTGGGCTGGGCCCGGTTTGGCCGGGGGCATGCGTCTGCTGTCGCCGGCCTTGGCAACCTCGATGGCCACGCGGATCGCCATCTCCGGACCGCTTGACTGGCGCGATAGGGGTGGCCGCGCAGCGCTCATGCTGCCACCGCTTTGCCACATTTGCGCCCTCGTTACGGCACAATCTCGCTCGACAATGCGTCCGTGGGCAATGATTAAGGACAGAACATGCTTGCAGGTGACTATCTTCGCCAAGGTGCGCGGACGATTTTCGGCAAGTTCGCCTGGCAGCCGCCGCAGTGGATGTCGAATGTCGCCCGTGGCGCCGTCGGTGCAACGCGCTCGCTGCGCGCCAACCCGCGACGCAGCACTGTCATCGCGCTGGGGCTGGTCGCGGCGCTACTCGCCGCCGCCGCCCTGTGGCATTGGTACGAGAGTCGCCCGCGTCCGGTGGAAGTCGCCTTCGCCATCGAAGCGCCGGTGCCGACCTGCTATGCCTGCGAGCCGCCAGGCGACCCCAATCCGCTCATCGTCCGCTTCGAATCCTCGGTGGCTCCGCTGGAACGCATCGGACACGCACTGGATGCACAGCAGGCGCAGGTGTCCCTGAGTCCGCGGTTCGCCGGTCAATGGCACTGGGACGACGATCGGACCTTGCGCTTCCAGCCCGCCGCCGACTGGCCGATCGCCGAGCGCTTCAAGATCGACTTTGCCCGCAAAGGCTTCACCGCGCCGCAGGTGCGCCTGCAAGACTACGGGCTCGAGTTCCGGACCGCCCCCTTCGAGGCAAGGATCGCCGAGACGCAGTTTCATCAAGACCCGGTCGTCGCCAGCAACAAGAAGGTGGTGGCGACGGTCTCCTTTACCCATCCTGTGGATCCCGAACGCCTGGAAAGACGTGTACGGCTGAAAATGTTCGATCGGGTCACCGACAAGATAGAGAAGGAACTCGCCGTCCCCGAGCACACCATCGTCTATGACAAGCTGAAACTGAATGCCTATGTGCATTCAGGGCCGTTGCAGGTTCCATCCAAGGCCGGGCGCTTGGTGATCGAGATCGATCCGGGCGTGCGAGCCGAGCGCGGCGGCAACGCCACCGTCGACAAGCTCGAGACCAGTGTCGACATACCTGGCCTCAACAGCCTGCAGATCGCGCAGATGTCGCTGGACATCGTGCGCGACGAGCGCAATGAGCCCGATCAGGTCCTGCTGGTAAACACCTCGTTCGCTGTCGCCGAAAGCGACCTGCCGGCGAGGGTGCATGCCTGGCTGTTGCCGCTGGCACACCCCGACCAGAGACTGCAAAGCGAGTTCGAGCGCCGCTCCCAGGGCCGCCCCTACCCGTGGAATCAAACCAATGTGAATACAGCGGTCCTGGACGCCGCCGAGCAGCTGGAACTGACGCAGATTCCCGGCGAGCGCGAGCATTATGAACTGCACAGCCTGCGCTACCGCGCCGCCCCCGGCCGCCACCTGTACGTCAAGATCGACGCCGGATTGAAGTCCTTCGGCGGCTACGTGCTTGGCGATCCCGTCGAGCGGGTGATGACCGTACCGGAATTCCCGCGCGAGCTGAGCGTCCTTCACCAAGGCTCGCTGATCGCCATGTCGGGCGACAAGACATTGAGCCTGTTTGCACGCAACGTGCCGGCGATCCGTATCGAAATCGGGCGTTTGCTGCCGCGCCAGCTGCAACACCTGGTGACCCAGACCTATGGCGAGTTCAGCACGCCGCAGTTCCATAGTTGGGCGTTCGATGCGGCCAACATCACCGAGCGCATGGTCAAGATCGTTCGCCTGCCGCCGGCGAAGCCGGGTCAGGCACAGTACGAATCGCTGGACCTGAGCGAATACCTGGATGCCGATGCCAGCGACCGCCGTGGCATTTTCCTGCTGCGCCTGCAGGCGTGGAATGCGGATTCCAACAAGCCCATCGGCTACCTGCCGGAGCAATGGAACGCCAGTCGACAAGCCGGATCCTCGGATGCGCGGTTGCTGGTCGTAACCGACCTTGGATTGGTCGTGAAGCGTGCGATCGACGGCGCTCAGGATGTGTTCGTGCAATCGATTGCGACCGGCGAGCCGGTCGCCGGTGCCAGCATCGACGTCATTGGACGCAATGGTCTTCCCGTGCTCACCCGAGCGACCGACGCGGAAGGTCACGCGCGGTTCCCGGACCTGAAGAGTTTTCAGCGCGAACGCGCGCCGGTCATGTATCTGGCGCGCCGCGATGGCGACAGCTCGTTCATGCCGATGGATGGGCGTGATCGCACTCTGGACATGTCCCGTTTCGACGTCGGCGGCGTGGCCGGCCACGCCGATCGCGGTGCACTGGCGGCCTACTTGTTTTCCGACCGTGGCATCTACCGGCCGGGCGAGGAAATTCACGCCGCGACCATCGTTCGCAGCCAGGATTGGGCGCAGAAGCTGGATGGCTTGCCGCTGCGCCTGGAAATCACCGACCCGCGCGGCGCCACGGTGCGCCGTGAAACGTATGTATCCGGCCCCGCCGGGTTTGGCGAGATCCGTCACCAGACCGCGCACAACTCCCCGACCGGCACCTACACGCTGGCGCTATCGATCGTCCGCGATCGCAACAGGGCCGACCTGATCGGCTCGACCAGCGTACAAGTGCGCGATTTCCTGCCCGACCGGCTGCGCATGCAAGCGGGCTTTTCCGTCGAGTCCGCCGACGGCTGGGTAGCGCCGGAACAGTTGGAAGCGCGGCTCCAGCTCGAAAACCTGTTCGGCACGCCGGCCGAGAACCGGCGCATTACGGCCTTGTTGACCTTGAATCCCAGCATTCCGGCCTTTCGCGCCTTTCCCGATTATCAGTTCCACGATCCCCAGTACGCCCGCGAGGGCTTCAGCGAACCGCTGCCCGACACCCGGACCGACGCCCAAGGCAACGCGACCCTGCCGCTGAATCTGCAGCGCTTCGAGCGCGCCACCTATCGGGTGCATCTGATCGCGCAGGGATTCGAGGCCGACGGCGGACGAGGCGTGGCCTCGGAGGCGGTGCAGCTGGTATCGAGCATGCCCTACCTGATCGGTTACAAGGCCGACGGTCGCCTGGATTACCTGCCGCGCCAGGGGGTGCGCAAGGTGGACCTGATCGCGATCGACCCACAGGCGCAGCGTACCCAGGTCGAGGGGCTGACCTGGGTGAAAATCGAGACGCGCTACGTCTCGGTCCTGATGCGCCAACCCAACGGCACTTATAAATACGAGTCGCGGCGCAAGGAAACGACCTTGCACGAATCACCGCTATCCATCCCTGCCACCGGTTCGCAGATGACGCTTGATACCGAAACGCCGGGCAGCTTCGCCTACCTGCTGCGCGATCCCCAGGGCCAGCAGCTGGCGCGCATCGACTACCAGGTTGCCGGCGCAGGCAACCTCACTCGCGCCCTGGAAAAGAACGCCGAACTCGAACTCACGCTTTCCAAGCACGACTATGCGCCGGGGGAGGAAATCGAACTATCGATCCGCGCCGCCTACGAGGGTGCCGGCCTGATCACGATCGAACGCGAGCGTGTACACGCCTGGCACTGGTTCAAGACCTCGACCACCAGTTCGGTACAGCGCATCAAGCTGCCCGAAGGACTGGAGGGCAACGCCTACGTCACGGTGACCTTCGTCAGGGACCCGGGCTCTTCGGAGATCTACACCAGCCCTCTATCCTATGGCGTACAGCCCTTTTCCATCGACGTCGATGCGCGCCGCAACGCGGTAGCGGTCGAGGCACCTTCGCTGGTGAAACCAGGGGAGGAAATCACCTTTCGCTACAGTACGTCACGTCCATCGCGACTAGTGCTGTTCGCGGTCGATGAGGGGATCTTGCAGGTCGCGAACTATCGTGCGCCCGACCCGCTGGGTCATTTCTTCCAGAAACAGGCCCTGTCCGTCTCCACGACACAGATACTGGATCTGATCCTGCCCGAGTTCCACGTGCAAGGACTGTCGGCCGCTCCCGGGGGCGATGCCGAAGGCGCGCTTGGCAGGCACCTGAATCCATTTCGCCGCAAGGGCGAAAAGCCGGTGGCCTATTGGTCGGGCATCGTCGATGCCGACGCCACGCCGCGCGAATTGAAGTACGTCGTCCCCGACTACTTCAATGGCACCTTGCGCATACTGGCGGTCGCGGTCGATGACGAGCGTATCGGCGTCCATGACGGCCGCACTCTGGTGCGCGGTGATTTCGTCCTATCGCCGAATGCGCCCACGACCGTTACACCAGGCGATGAGTTCGACATCAGCGTCGGCGTATCGAACAACGCCGCGGGCTCCGGTCCCGAGGCGCAGCTCACCGTGGCGCTGGCGACCGATCCGGCCCTGGAGATAGTCGGCGAGGCGCAGCAATCGGTGCAGATCGCGGAGGGACGCGAGGGTTCCGTTCGCTTCCGGCTGCGCGCGCGCGATGAACTTGGCCCAGCGAAGCTGGATTTTTCCGTTCGCACAGATCGCTTCAGCGCTCAACGCGGCATCGATTTGAGCATACGGCCGGCCACACCCTACCTGACCCGGCTGACCGCGGGAGTCCTCGCACGCGAACAACAGGAGGTTCGCCTCGAGCGCGTTCTCTATCCGCACCAGCGCCGCCTCGAAGCCGGGGTATCCACGCTGCCATTGCAGTTCGCCCATGGCTTCGTCAGCTACCTGGCCAACTATCCCTATGCCTGCACCGAACAAATCGTCAGCCAGGCCATGCCGGCAGTGTTGCTGGCCTCGCGGCCGGAGTTCGGCTATGTGCGCGCCGAGCCCGGATCGGACGTCGCCGGGCTGATCGGCGAGCTGCGCACGCGGCAGAACGATGCCGGCGCCTACAAGCTATGGCCGGGCGGTGACCAGGTCGCTGAGTTCGTATCGCTTTATGCCCAGCAGCTGCTGCTGGAGGCCGCCGAGCGCGGGCAGGCGATTCCCGCCGATCTGACCGAGAACGGCAACGGCTTCCTGCGCAGCCTCGCCGCACGCGACGGCGACAACCTGACCCAGGAACGCCAGAGCGCCTATGCGATCTATCTGCTCACGCGCCAGGGACAGCGCATGTCGGGCGAGCTCACCGCACTGCGCAGCCGGCTCGCGGAACGCTACCGCGGCCAATGGGAGCAGGACCTGGTGGCCGCCTGGCTCGCCGCCGCGCTCGATCTGATGCGCCAGGAATCCGAGGCTCGGCGGCTGATCGATGGCATCGAATTCTCGGCGCCTGAGGCCGCAACTGCGCACGATGTCCTCGGCGATGAGCTCTACAACGATCCCATGACGCGCGATGCCTTGCTGCTGTTCGTGCTGTCGCGGCATTTTCCAGAACGCCTGCAAAACCTGCCGCGCACGGTGCTCGCCACCATGGCGCAGCGCGTGACCGAAGGCACCTATCATTCGCTCTCGGCGGGCACCAGCCTGCTCGCACTGGATGCCTACGCTACCGCCACCGAGGGGCAGGCTCACCGGCTGTCGATCTCCGAGATCCTGCAGGACCGCAGTGTGCGTGCCTTGAATTTGCCGCAAGGTTTGTTTCCCAAGGTCGAGTTCAGCGATCAGGCCAGCACCCTGCGCTTCGACAACCTCAGCAAGCTCGATGCCTACTATGTCATCGAGCAATCGGGCTTCGATCGCAAGGCGCCCACGGAGCCTTTCCGGCAAGGACTGGAAGTGCTGCGCGAATACACCGATGAGAATGGCCGGCCAGTGAGCGACATCGCCATGGGCCAGCAGGTCGACGTGCGACTCAGGTTCCGAGGACTGGGGCCGACGACTTTCCGCAGCGTTGCACTGGTCGATCTGCTGCCCGGAGGATTCGAACTGGTAGTGCCTGCGCAGGAAGCCTCGACGCCCTTCCTCCAGGCCGGCAGCGAGGCGCAGGGGTATGGCAGCCAGCCGGCATACGCCGGCTGGCAGTGCCAGATCTGCGTCGGCGATGCGTCGACGCTGCAGTACGCCGACCTTCGTGAGGACCGGGTCGTGTTCTACGTCGACGCCGGCCCCGATGCGTCGCAGATCATCTATCGCATCAAGGCGACCAACGTCGGCCGCTACGTCGTGCCGCCTGCCTTTGGCGAGGCGATGTACGACCGCGGCGTCGCGGGACATTCCGCAGCCGGCACGGTCACCGTGTCACGACCCAAAGGCGCGGAATGAGAAACGGCGCCCAGTGCAAAACCGCGGCCGCGCTGCTGACGGTGGCGCTGCTGCTGGGCCTCGCGGCTGGTATCCGCTACTGGCCGCGCGAACCACTGGCGACGCGTATCGCCTCCTCGAGCGCAATCTTCGATCGCAAGGATCGGCTGCTGCGCCTGAGTCTCGCCAGCGACCAGCAGTACAGGTTGTGGACGCCGATCGAGGAGGTGTCGGCGCAGTTCGTGGAAGCCTTGCTGCTGCACGAGGACCGGCATTTCCATTGGCATCCCGGCTTCAACCCCGGATCGCTGCTGCGCGCCGCGGTGTCGAGCTATTCCGGAACGACGCGGATCGGAGGCTCGACGATCACGATGCAACTGGCGCGCTTGATGTACGCGCTGGACACCCGCAGCGTGGCCGGCAAGCTGCAGCAGATTCTCCGCGCCATGCAGCTGGAGCTGTATTACTCCAAGCGCGAGTTGCTGGAAGCACACATCAATCTGATGCCCTACGGCGGCTATATCCAAGGAATCGGCGCCGCCAGCCTGATCTATTTCGACAAACCCGCCGCCAGGCTGGATCTGGCCGAGTCGCTGACCATGGTCCTGATCCCGCAATCGCCCGCACGGCGGGCGCCGGCGGGCAGCGAGCCGGCGGCACTGCGCAATGCCCGCATGCGACTGTTCCAGCGGTGGCTGGAGGGGCATCCGGAAGCGGCCGACATGGCGCAATACGTCGCCGCGCCGATCGTGTACCGGACGCTGGGCGATTTGCCTTTCGGCGCGCCGCACTTCACGACTCGGATACTGCAACATGCCGCACAGAGAACCGCGAGAGCAGCCACGGCCGAGTCGCCGCCCGCGAACTCGATTCGCACCACGCTCGATTCATCGTTGCAGTCACTGATGCAGCGCGTGCTGGGGGGCTATGTACGCGAGCGCCGCGACATCGGCATCCGCAATGCCGCCGCCTTGCTCGTGGACTACCGCGACCTGTCGGTGCGCGCCATGGTGGGCTCGGCGGATTTCTTTGCCACCGATATTTCCGGGCAAGTCAATGGCACGCTCGCGAAGCGCTCGCCCGGCTCGGCGCTGAAGCCTTTCATCTATGCGCTCGCGATCGACCAGGGACTGATTCATCCGATGACGGTGTTGAAGGATGCGCCAACGTCATTCGGCCCATTCAGTCCCGAGAATTTCGATGGCCGCTTCGTCGGCCCCATCACCGCCACCGAAGCCTTGATCCGCTCGCGCAACGTCCCGGCCGTGGCGCTTTCCTCGCAGCTGGCACAGCCGAACCTGTATCAATTCCTGCGCACGGCGGGAGTTTCGCGGATGGCGAGCGAACGTCACTATGGACTGGCGCTGGCGCTGGGCGGTGGCGAAGTGACGATGGAAGAGACCGCCGTGCTGTATGCGGCACTGGCGAATCGCGGCCGGCTCGCGCCGCTGCGCTATCTATCCGGGGAGACGGCACTGCTGCCTGCTGCACCGCCGGAGGGCCCGCGCGTCTTGTCCGAGGAATCGAGCTTCATGACACTCGAGATGCTTCGCGGCGCGCCCAGGCCCGACGACACCTTCGTACGCCGGCGCAGCGCGATCCAGGCGGCGTGGAAGACCGGAACCTCATGGGGATTTCGTGATGCCTGGACAGCCGGGATCTTCGGCCACTACGTACTGGTGGTCTGGGTCGGCAACTTCGACGGCCAGGGCAATCCGGCGTTCGTCGGCGTGCAGGCGGCCGCGCCGTTGTTCTTTCGCCTGCTCGATGCGATCGCTGTCGATGAACAGCTGGTCGACCCTGCCTTCCGGCAACCGCCCCGGCTGGCGCGCATCGAGGTCTGCAGCGCGTCCGGCGACCTGCCGAATGCCGACTGTCCGCAGGTGACGCCCACCTGGTACATCCCAGGCGTATCGCCGATACGCGTCAGCCAGGTGCATCGCCGCGTCTGGATCGACCAGCGCACCGGGACCCAGGCCTGCCCGCCCTATCACCCTACCCATACGCGCAGCGAAGTCTATGAATTCTGGCCGACGGACCTGCTGCAATTGTTTGCCCAGGCAGGCATGCCCAGACGACGTCCGCCGCCACCTGCAGACTGCCAGCGCGACGTGCAAAGCGGGACGCCACCGCACATCACCTCGCCCGTAACCGCTGCCACGTACACGCTGCGCGCCGATCGAATCGGACAGGAATCCATCCCGCTGGCTGCGAACGCGGACAGCGAAGTGCGCCGCCTGCACTGGTTCGTCAACGAAGCATATATCGGCACCGGCACACCTGGCATCGCGCTCGCCTGGCAGCCCGGCCGCGCGGGTCGATACATCGTCCGAGCAGTGGACGATCGCGGCCGCGCCGACACCCGCGAAATGCTCATCGCCCTGGTCCGATAGAGAGGAACCGGACTTGAGTTATTGACTTATTGCGGCTGCGCCTGGCACCGGGCGGCAATCGCTTTCACCCCCGCTCGATCCACCCGAACGAGCGCGTGACCGCCCTTTTCCACGAGG
>JBEBRC010000029.1:0-21494 GCA_040395055.1 Steroidobacter denitrificans | reverse complement strand
TTGCTGAATGAAGCAAGGATCGGGCCCATCGCCTGTCAAGGATCCGGACTCTGACAGGTCGACAATCTGTTCTTTCACACATCGAACGCCAGTGCCCAGAACCGCTGCGGTGCACCTTCTCGACCGGGTTGATCGGCCGGAGTCGGCCCCAGTCGGATGCAAGAGCAGGTGGATCTGCCGTAGGGCGCGATACCACCGTCTACGCCAACACAACGGCTGGCCTTGAACCATCGGACGCCTCCTCGACCGAACCGCCCTCTCAGCCGACCCCACATGCCCACGGGCAATTTCACCTCGGACTACGCTAAGCGATTGACGCACAAGGCCATGGCAGCGCTCGATCCCGGCTCCGATGGCATGGAAAAGAGACCTCGACCGCCCCCTTTGCAGGCCTGCGCCCGGATTTCATAAGCACAGGCCTACAGCCTGCCATCGCTCGCCTTCATGCAACTAGTGACAACGATTATGAGAATCATTACTATTTGCGACCGCTTCCCGTCTCAAGCTGCCGCCAGAGAATTCCCAACCAAAAAAGCTCAGGTTCAGCTCATGACGAAGCCGACTGCCCCCGCCATTCATGCTTATCGCGTCCCATGCAATCTTGCCATTCGCCGGCCTCGCCGCCCGCTTACCCAGGCGGTGGCCATGCTGCTGTCGATGACGGCACCGGCGCTTTCCGCACAGGAAGCGCAAGATCCCGTCTCATTGGGCGTGGTTCGCGTCACCGCCGAAGAGATCGCGCAACAAGCGCTCGGTTCCTCGACGATCACTGCCGAAGACATTGCAATACGCCCGCCGGCAAACGACATTTCAGAGCTGCTGCGCACGATGCCGGGCGTCAATCTCACCGGCAACAGCTCCTCCGGCCAGTATGGCAACAACCGACAGATCGACTTGCGCGGCATGGGCCCGGAGAACACCCTGATCCTCATCGACGGCAAGCCGGTCAGTTCGCGTGACTCGGTGCGCATGGGGCGCAGCGGTGAACGCAATACACGTGGCGACACCAATTGGGTCCCCACCGAAGCGATCGAACGCATCGAAGTGCTGCGCGGACCCGCGGCGGCACGCTACGGCTCCGGTGCTTCCGGCGGCGTGGTCAACATCATCACGCGCGCGCCGGGCGATGAGTTTCACGGCTCCGTGACGATCCACGGCGTCGAGCCCGAGCACCGTGAAGAAGGCGGCAGCGAGCGCGTAGGCGTCAACCTCAGCGGTCCAGTGGTCGGCGATCTGTCGTTTCGTCTTTATGGCGGCGTGGCCAAGACCGAAGCGGACTCGCTCGATTTGAATGCCGCCTATGCCACCGGCGTGACACCGCCCGCCGGGCGCGAGGGCGTACGCAACCGCGACGTGAACGGGCTATTGCGCTGGGACGCAAGCGAAAATCACGTGCTCGAACTCGAGGGCGGCTACAGCCGGCAGGGGAACATCTATGCTGGCGATCGCGCGGTCAGCGGCACTGGCAGCGATCTGCTGACCGAGCTGGCGAACAACGGCGCCGAGACCAATGTCATGCTGCGACGCACGGGCGCGCTCAGCTACCGCGGCAATTGGGGTTTCGCCAATTCACGTTTCACGATCTCCCACGAGCGAACCGATAACACCCGGCTGAATGAAGGCCTTGCCGGCGGCTCGGAAGGCAGCATCAACACCGCCGCCACCTATTCCACCTCGGAGCTGAAGAATCTTCGCTTGTCCGGCGAAGTCGATTTCGTACTGCCTGGCGAGCGGATTCAGCAGGTCGTCACCTTGGGTACCGAATACCGTGACCTGACGCTCGATGACCCCCATTCGATGTCGCAGGGATCCTCCAGTGGCGGCGGCATCGACGGCCTGCCAGACGGCCAGCGCAGCAGCAAAAGCGATCACCAGATCACAGGACTCTATGTCGAGGACAACCTCTACGTCGGCGCTTTCACGCTGACGCCGGGATTGCGCTTCGACCACCACAGCCAATTCGGCAACAATCTCAGCCCGAGCCTCAATGTGCAGTACCAGGCCGCCGAGGACATCCGGATCAAAGGTGGCATCGCTCGCGCCTTCAAGGCACCGAACCTCTACCAGGCGAACCCCAACTATCTCTACTACACCATGGGCAATGGTTGCCCGACCAACTACCCGAATCTCGGCTCCGGCTGCTACGTACAAGGCAACGACGAGCTCGATCCGGAAATCAGTGTCAACAAGGAAATCGGCGTCGAGTGGGCGCCGGCCAGCGGGCACCACGCATCATTGACGTATTTTCATAACGACTACGACAACAAGATCGTTGCCGGCCTCGAGCCCGTCGGCGCCACCGCCAACACGCTCGGTCAAATCTTCCAATGGAGCAACGCTACCGACGCCCTGGTGCGCGGCTTCGAGGGCGCCTTCAACGTGGCGCTGCTCGGCAAGGAAGGTTCGACCCTGAAATGGGGCAACAACATCACCTACATGATCGAGAACAAGAGCAAGGACACCGGCCAGCCGCTGTCGGTCATACCGGAGTACACGCTGAACAGCTGGCTCGACTGGCGGCCGCTGAACGACCTGTCATTGCTGCTGACCTCCACCGTATACGGCGAGCAGGAGTCGGCAACCCGCTCGAGCACCTCGGGCGCGCAGATCCCCGGCGATACGCGCGGCAGCTATGCCTTGTGGGGTCTCTCCGGCCGCTATCGGCTACCCGTGGCGGGGGTTACCATAGGCATCGGCGTCAACAACCTGCTGGACAAGCGGATGTTCCGTGAAGCAAACAGCAACACCGGCGGCAGCGCGGGTGTGGCGACCTATAACGAACCGGGTCGCAGTTACTACCTCAACCTGGCTGCCTCGTTCTGATTGCGATGCTGACACGGCGCGACCTTGCCTTAGGGCTGCTGCTGGCGAGCGTCTCACGACGACTCGCGGCGCAGCCGGCATTGACGCAACACATCGGCCCCACGGTCGAGACGGACGGTTCGACGCATTATGCGTTCGACCACTTCCGTCTCGACTCGGTAGACCGACAGCGCCGTTACCGCATCGTGATCGGCACCCCCCGCCGTAAGCCACCAGCCGGCGGTTATCCCGCGATCTACCTGCTGGACGGCAATGCCGCGCTGATGGCGATCGATGATTCGCTGCTCGCAGAAGTGGTGCAGGCGGACTGTCCGCCCGTACTGGCGTTCGTCTGTTACGACAACGACCTGCGCATCGACGCCACCGCCCGTGCCTACGACTACACCCCCGCGCGCCAGGATGATGGCGCCGAGGAATGGGACATCCCGGGCCGGCGCCGCAGCGGGGGCGCCGCGGCCTTCCTCACACTGCTGAGCGGCGCGATCCGCGCCGGTATTCTGGAAAAAGCACCCGTGAACCCGGGAAGACAGACCCTATGGGGCCACTCCTACGGCGGCCTGTTCGCGCTACACGCGCTGTGCACGCGACCGCAGTCCTTCACCCGCTACGTCGCTGTCGATCCATCGCTATGGTGGGGCGAGGGTTTCGCGCTGGAACAAGCCCGCCGTTTCGCCGCTGCCAAGCCCGCGCTGTCTTCCGTCACGCTGTCCTTGATGTTTGGCACCGCCATCCGGGCGCGCGACACAAGCGCGCGCCGCCCCACCCGCTACGTCATGCCCGATGGCGCGGGAAAGCAGCTTGCCGCATCGCTTGCGACGGTCGAAGGCCTGAACGTACGCCTGCAGGAACTCGCGGGCCTGAGCCACGGCCAAACCCTGGGCGCATCATTGCCATTGGCGCTTCAGGAAGTTGCGCAGGCGGGGAACGGCTGACATGGCCTGCCCTGCCTATATTGCGGAATACGTCACCGACCTGCCCTATCCACCGTTGTTCCATCGCGAGATGGTGCCCGTATGGCTCAATGCCATCGCGACCATTGGCGGTTTCCGCTCCCCGGACATCACTCGACCCTATCGCAGTTGCGAGCTTGGCTGCGGCAGCGGCTTGACCGCATTGCTCAGCGCGGCGGCGAACCCGTCAGGTCACTTCACCGCCATCGATTTCAACGCCGCACAGATCGAGGGCGCGCGGCAACTGGCCATCTCGCACGGCCTGCACAACATCGAGTTCCTGCATGCGGGCTTCAACGAGCTCGACCTGGACGATGCCGGGCCGCGCTTCCATTACATCGTGCTGCACGGGGTATGGTCGTGGGTATCCGCGGCCACGCAGCAGGCGCTGCTGCGGTTTCTCGATCGCCGACTGCTGCCCGGCGGCCTGGTCTACCTGGCATACATGACGCACCCCGGATCGTCCTCGCTGATGGCCTTGCAGCGGCTGATCTACGAGCACGCTTGCCGGCTGCCGGGCGACTCGCAGGAAAAACTCGCCGCGGCGCTGTCGCTGGTACGGCGCTTGGGCAACGCAGGCACCGGCTATCTCGCCGAGTATCCGGGACTGCGACGCCAGATCCAAGCCATGCTGGGCGAGCGCCCGGAATATCTGGCCCACGAGTTTCTCACAGCCTCCTGGTGCCCCCAGCACGTCGGAGAAGTCATCCGGCAGTTCGACACCATCGGCTGTCACTACATCGGCAGCGCGACGCCACCGGAGAATATCGACGTACTGTCCATACCGGGACAGACGCTGCCGCTGCTGCAGGACATCGACGACCTGGCAACCGCCGAAACGCTGCGGGACATTGCCCGGAATCAGAGCCAGCGGCGCGACATCTACCAGCGTGATGCTACGCTGCTGTCCCAGGCGGATCGTCGCCTTGCAATAGAGGCCTTGCGAATCGCATCGCTTCCCGGCATGCCGGCCAGCACGGAACTGGTCTTCCAGACCCGCATCGGCCCGGTACCAGGCCCGGCGGAGATTTTTGATCCGCTGCTGCGGGCGCTGTCGCAGGGTCCGCAGTGGGTGCGAACGCTGCAACAACGAGCGCCATTCGATACCGAACCCGAATTGCTGAATCAAGCGCTGCAGATGCTGGTTGCCGCGGGCCATGCGCATTGGCTGGTCCCGGACAACGCTCATGCATCCACCACGCAAGCAGACATGCATATTGAAGGATGGCAAGTATTGTCACGCCAAGGAACGGCAGTTCCCTATATTTCGTGAACCACAGGAGTCCTCGATGAACAACCCCCACGCCACGGCATTTTCGCCACGGATACGTGGCCCATTGCTGGCGCTGGCGCTGGCATTCGGCGCCAGCTCCCTATCGGCGCAGAGCTTCAACCAGCCCGATACCGACTTCCAGGGCAGCGTGCGCAGCACCAGCAATCTGGTGCTGCCAGGCACGGAAATCGAACTGGCTGGCGCAGGCTTCAAGCCCGGACAGAAGATCACGCTGCTGCGCGGGCCGAGCGTGCTCAATGCACAGCCTTATGTCGCTGACGCCGAGGGCAAATTCTCGGCCAAGCTTGCCATCCCCGCCGACGCAGTGGCAGGCATACATCCGATCGTGGTGCAAGCGTCCGGCCCGGACGCAGCCTCGATCCTCGAACTGAAGATTTCGAAGCAGCTTCCGGTGACAGGACAAGACCGCTTCGACGTCACCAGCAAGAAGCTGACGCAAGGCCTGTACCAAGTGGCATACAGCGCCGGCAGCAACGCGTTGTTCGTCACCAGCGCCGTCGGCCGCCCCCCGGTACAGCAGTCTGAATTGCTGAAGGTGAATCCGAAGACGCTGGCGATCGTTGCCCGCGTAACGCCGCAGGCGGCTCCCGCCCCGACGCCACGTCCCGGCCAGGAAGCGCGCGAGGGCGGCGTCTACGCCGTCTATGGCGTCGCCGTGGACGATGCCAATGGCACCGTGTGGGTGACCAATACTCGGCAAAACAGCGTTGCAGTGTATCGTCAGTCGAATCTGGAGCTGGTCAAGCAGTTCCCTGCCGGTGCGGTGCCTCACGCCCGCGACGTCATCGTGGACTCGACGCGGGGCCGTGCCTACGCCTCGGCCACGGGAGAGACCTTCATCTCCGTATTCGATGCCAAGACCTTGGAGCAGCTGCCCAATATCGAGATCCCATCCAGCATACGCGGCAAGACCTTCACACCGGCCAGCCTGGAACTCGATGCCAAAACCGGCAAGCTGTACACCGTGGGCCTGAGCACCGGCGAGGCGGCCGTTATCGATGGCGCCACGGGCAAGGTGGAAAAGGTCTTTGCACTGCCCAACGCCCGCAGCGCAATCGGCGTCGCCTGGAACCCGGTCGCCAAGCGCCTGCTGGTGGCCTCCCAGGGCAGTGACAACCTGCTGATCGTCGATCCGGAGACGGCAGAGGTCGTCCATGACGTTTATGTGGGAGCCGGTGCGCTGAACGTCGCGTACGAACCGGTCAGCGGGCTGGCGTTCGTCAGCAACCGCGTCGCGGGCACCCTGACCGCGGTGGACGCCGACGGCAACGTTGTCGGTAACTTCAGCGGCGGCAGCTTTCCCAACCACGTGCACGAGGATGGCAAAGGCGCCATGTACGCCATCAACAAGGCCCGTGGCACGGACGATCCCGAGGGCGATCGCATCACGCGCATCGTGCCGAAGAAAAAACGTTAAGTTGGCAGCATGCGCCCCGACATTCTGGATGCCGGGGCGCATGCGATATAGCGATATGAGATAGCAATGCGCCCGGGGCCGACAAGCCTCGGGCGCATCGACATCGACGCGCACTGCCCACGCAGTGCGACCTCAAGCCGCGGCATGCACATCCCGCCCCGCCGCAGACGGCGTACGCGCCAGCCCGTGCGCTCCCTGCGCTGCCGTATCGGCGGCAGTGACTCGAACCCGCACCAGCATACCCGCGCGCTGCTGTCGCGACCCCAGCGCGGTCGCGATTCACGCCTCGCCGCAGTGGACATCCGATCGGCCTTTCCCTGAGCTAAAGTCCGACTGTCCGCACTTCCTGCTAAGCTCCGACTCCCCTCACACTGGAAATACACTGGAAAATCTGGATGCACCCGGAACACGTCGTGATACAGGCACTCAACGGCTGGCAGGAAGAATTCACACGCCTTCGTCGCGATTTGCATGCGCACCCTGAAATCGCCTTCCAGGAACACCGCACCGCCGGCATCGTTCAGGATGTCCTACGATCCTACGGTATCGAAGTACACCACGGCATTGCCGGAACCGGAGTGGTCGGTGTCATCAAGGGAAAGGACGGCGCGCAGGCCATCGGCTTGCGTGCCGACATGGATGCCTTGCCGCTTGCGGAGGAGAACACGTTCGACCACCGCTCCCGATACACCGGGAAAATGCATGCCTGCGGCCATGACGGGCACACCATCATGCTGCTGGCCGCTGCGCGTTACCTGGCGGCGCACCGGGACAGCTTTGCCGGCACCGTGTATTTGATCTTCCAGCCCGCGGAAGAGAACGAAGGCGGTGCGCTGGCGATGATCGAAGCAGGTCTCTTCGAACGCTTCGATCTCCAGTCCGTCTTCGGCATGCACAACATGCCTGGCATCCCCGTCGGCCACTTCGCCGTCCGCGCCGGCGCCATGATGGCCGGCTTCGACACCTTCGACATCGAGATCCGTGGCACCGGCGGCCATGCCGCCATGCCGCAGCATGCCCGCGACGTCATTGTCGCCGCGACACAATTGGTCACCGCTTTGCAGACCATTCATTCGCGTCGCATCGATCCCATTCAGCCGTCAGTGATCAGCGTCACCCAGCTGCATGCCGGCACCACCTACAACGTTCTGCCTGAAACGGCCACACTCAGCGGTACCGTGCGCTACTTCGATGCCACGGTACGGGCTTTGATCGAAGCGCGCTTGCGGGAAATATGCGAAGGAATCGCCAAGACCTGCGAAGTAGCGATCGAGGTACGCTATCAACAGCGTTATCCGGCCACCCTGAATACGCCAGCGGAAGCGGCCGAGTGCGCAACGATCCTCAGCACGCTGTTCGGCAAGGAAAAGGTCGATACCGCCCCGCAGCCGCTGATGGCCGCGGAAGACTTCGCCTGGATGCTGGAGAAAAAGCCGGGAGCATACGTGTGGATCGGCAACGGGAAGGACGATGGTGGATGCATGGTCCACAACCCGCGTTACGACTTCAACGATGCCATCATTCCTTACGGCGCCGCATACTGGGTGGCGCTGGCGCAAACCCTGCTGCCGTCTCGCTGACGCCCATGCTGGCGAGCCGCCGCGCGGCGCATGGCGCACCGCGCCGGCTCGCAGGTGAAGGTGAAGACTTACTTGAGGTCTATCCAGTAAATGCCTTCCAGCGGCACGGCCAGGAAGCGGGTGTTGATCTCCGCCAGGGTCCGCGACGGATCGATATCATCGAACAGGCCAGGATGAATCCACCGCGCAAGAGCTTCCACGGCAAGGATGTCGAGCGGCGAATTCAGCAGCTGGTGTGACAACCCGTGCACCTGCTTGTTCTGCACCGCCGCCAGCAGGCTGATACCGGGTCGCTGCATCATTCTGGCAAGCGACGCCTGGACCCGATCTTCGGCATAGCCTGGCCCCAGGACCAGGCCATTGGCTTTCTCGAGGTGCGGTCCTCCCGTCGCGATATACACATCGGGCTCACGGGAAACCATGTATTCGACGTTCACCCGGCCGAAAGCCCCGGGCAGGATATCGGCGCCGATGTTGTGTCCGCCCGCGAGCTCGATGTAATCGCCGATATTGCCTTTGCCTGGAGAGTTGCAGCAATCCGGCGACATGCCGGCATGGGCTTCGAAAAAGACCTTCGGGCGCGCGCGATCCGGCTGCTGCTTCAGGACCTCGGCGATACGGTTCATGTGCTGATGCCGAAAAGCCAGGAATTCTTCCGTCTGGCCGCTCCTGCCGATGATCTGTCCCAGAATCTTCAGACTCGGCTCAAGATTCTGCAAAGGCTTGGAGAAGAAATCGATGAACACCACCGGAATGCCGGCAGCCGCCAGGATCTTGAGTTCCTCCGCCGAGGGTGCCTGATCGAGCGACAGCACCGCTACGTCCGGCTTGATTGCAATGGTGCGCTCCAGCGAGAACGTCGCCGCGGAGCTCGGCACCTGGGCGACGGAGTCGATGCGCGGAAACTTTGTGCGCCACGCCTGGTACGTTTTCTCGCCAACACGATTGATGTCACGTGGCCAGGCAGCCAACAGGCTCACCGGGTCCGGGTGAATCAATCCCATTGCAATCAGGAACCGTCCATCATCGATCATGATGCGTTTGGCCGGACCGGGCAACGTCACTTCCCGTTGCGCCAGGTCCACGATCCGTAGCGCCGCCGCCGTGCGTACCTGCGCCGCCGCGGTCGCCGACAATCCCAGCGACAGCAGCAGGACGGCCAGCAAACGGGCCATGAGTACCTGCGCGCGCTCAGCAGTGCATTGGAATCGCATTGACGTCATCCTGGAAGTTTTCAAGCTGTAGAGCAAAGTCATGATCGAGCCGCAGGCCCCGGCGTGGGCGACAACACGAATCGCAGGCAGCGATGAATGCCGGCCAAGGCTGCCGACGCATGATCCTCGGCAGGAAAGTCATGGAACTCGACCTCCACCACGGACGTGCCCGCCAACCGATCCGCCAGCTCGCGGGCATTGTCCACCATGGCCCTGGCTGTCCGCCGCTGCTCCACGCTCCCTGCCGCGGTCGCGGATGCGGATGCAGGCAGGGACGCGAGCGCGGGAGGAGGCTCCGATGCAGGTGCGGACACGGACGCGGATTGCCATGGCGCGAGTTTCTGCTCGTACTCGCCGACGCTGATGAATACCTTGACCGCCTGTCGCAGCCGCTGCGAAAGCGTATCGACTCCCTGCCACAGGTATGCGCGATTGCACCAGATGGAAGGGCTGAGCGCGACGTATGCATTGAACGCATCGGGCCGTGAAGCCAGTGCGTACAGCACAAAGAATCCGCCCAAAGAATGCCCCAGCAGAATCTGGCGACTCCAGTCGACGGTGTAGTCCGCGTCGATCAGCTCGCGCAAGCGCCCAGTCATGAATTGCAGCAGATCCGGTGCGCCGCCCGGCCAGCGATACTCCCGCTCACGCTGTTCGCGGCTGTCCGTCGCGCAATCCACGCCCACGACCAGGGCGGCCGTGACGCGCGTTGCATCCGGACGACGAGACCGCAAGCGCACCGTTTCGACCACCGTACCGAAAAAGGAGCCCGCGTCGAGCAAAAAAAGCACGGGAAATCCGCCCGGCGGCGTCGGGCCGGCCGGTGCCGCAATGGATACCCGATAGGCGCGCCCGGACACCTCCACCACACGCGCGTCGGTTTCGGGCAGGCACACGGGAATCATGGCGACTCCACCGCGGCAAGCGGCCGCGCCGAGTCCACGTAGACCCGTACCTGGCCCCGCGAGCAGGTCTCGACCCTGGCATCGACTCCATAGACTTCGGAAAGGACTTCCGGCGTCACCGCCGCCGCCGGCGAACCGACGGCAAACGCCGCGCCATGGTTCAGCACCACGACTTGCTTGGCCCATTGCACGGCCAGGTTCAAATCATGCAGCACCACGACCACGATGCGCCCTTCGAGGGCGAAATCGTGGATCAGACTCATCACCAGTATCTGGTACCGAAGATCCAGGGCGCTGGTCGGCTCGTCCAGCAGCAGCACCTTGGGCTGGCGGACCAGCGCCTGCGCCAGACTGGCCAACTGCCGCTGTCCGCCGGACATCCTGTCCAGCCGCTCGAGCGCAAGATGGGCGATACCGATACGCTCCAACACGGCCATCGACTGGTCGTGCACGCCGGTACGACTCATCAGTGCCCCCGATGCCGACACCTTGAAGGCATTGATCACCGTTTCCAGCAGCGTCAGTCCAACCCGCTGCGGCAAGGTCTGCGGCATGAACGAGAGATGATTGAACCGCTCCGCAAGGCTCGCCGCCGACAAATCGATATCTCCCAGCCGCAGCACGCCCGATGAACCGATCAGGCCCGCCCACGCCCGCAACAGGGTCGACTTCCCTGCCCCATTGGGTCCCACCAGGGCCGTGATGCCGCCGGGTTCGATCGCCGGCAGCGTCAAGTCCCGAACGACGGGCCGCTGGCGATAACCCGCCGAGAATCCGGATACGAGCAGCGGGGCCGTCATTCGCGATCCTTGAAGAACACCAGCGCCACGAAGAAAGGAACGCCGATGAGTGCGGTGACCAGGCCGATGGGAATGATGACGCCTGGAATGATCATCTTGCTCACCGTCGATGCCAGCGACAGCATCAACGCGCCGCACAGCACACTGGCAGGCAGGTAGAAGCGATGATCCTCACCCACCAGCAGCCGCGCGATATGCGGGCCAACCAAGCCGATGAAAGCGATGGTGCCCACGAACGCCACGGCCGTGGCAGTGAGCAGACTCACTCGCAGCAATGAAAACAACCTGACTCGGGCAACGTCGACGCCGAAACTGTGGGCGCGCTCCTCCCCCAGCCTCAGAGCCGTGAGCTTCCAGGAGGCGGCAAGCGAGAACGGCAGAATGATGCCGGCAACGAGCGCCACGATGCGGATGGTGTCCCAGTTCGAACGCCCCAGGCTGCCCATGGTCCAGAATACCAGCTGCTGCAAGGCCTGCTCACTGGCGACGAACTGGATGATGCCTACCAGCGCGTTGAACGTAAAAAAGAGCGCGATGCCCAACAGCACCAAGGTATGCGGTGCACTGCCGCGTCCCCGGGCAGCCGACTGCAGCAGCAACACCGAACCGAATGCAAACACGAAGGCATTCACCGGCAGGATCCACGCCGCAGGCACGCCAGGAATACTCATCTCCAGCACGATCGCCAAGGCTGCACCGAAGATGGCGGCTGACGAGGTACCGAGCGTGAACGGGCTCGCGAGCGGATTGTTGAGCGTGGTCTGCATTTCTGCGCCCGCCAGCGCCAACGACCCTCCCACCAGCAGCGCCATCAACGCCGCCGGCAACCTCACTTCCCAGACGATGATCGAGGCGGCATCCCCTGCGGGGGCGAGGATCACGCGCACCGCGTCGAACATCGTCAGCGCTGAAGGCCCGGTGACCACATCCAGGCATACCGCAACCGCGGTGCCGATCAATAGCGCCGCCAACACCAACAGCCGCCGGTGTATCAGGCGGCCATATCCTACCCATGCGCGCTCGGAGGCCGTTGCGGACGTTACCATCCGCATCGAATCGACACTGGCGTTGACTCCCCCGGATAAGTGACTTCGGGCGCCATGGCGCCCCCTTGCCCATACCCCGCGCTCCGTTCGACGCAGCGTCGAGTCACTGAATGTTTACTCATAAAGCTTGCCAGCGAATACATTTGTTAATGATAATAATTCGCATTATGCTTGTCACTAGTTGCTCTGTATTACTACCGCGGGTCGTACGATTCTTGATGCAGCCGCTTGGTTTTTACATCAGCCGCGCTGCTTCGTGCCTGCTCGCGCCCGTAGATGATCGCCGCTGAAAACGGTCGCCTTTGCAGACGATCGCCGGCCCTGTTTCGAATTGTCCACAAAAAACCTGAAACCGTCGCATGCACGTGACCCAAACTTCACCGCCGATTGCGGATCATAACGTAGCGGATCTACCCGATTTTGCGCTCTTGACGGACGGCAGCTACCTGACCGGCCAGCGCGGCTTCCCCGTCAGAGGCGGATCGTTGGCGACCTTGACCGCCCGGATTGCCGCGGCGTTCGACAGCGATCCGGCAACCCAGGTCATTGCGGGAGCGATCCCCTTCGATCGGGAAGCCGAGGATCGCCTGTTTCAGGCCCGCCAGTGGTCCTCCGGCGCGCGCAAACCGCCTTTTCTTGCAGGCCTGGCCCAGGACGGCCCGCTGGCTGGTATCACGCATTCGATGATCGAGATGCCCTCGGCGGCCGCCTATGCCGCTGCCGTGAGGCGCGCTGTCGAACTGATGTCGCGCCACGACGCTGCGGTCCTGCGCAAGGTGGTCCTGGCGCGCAGCCTCGAACTCAGAACGGACAGACCGATCGATCCGCACCAGTTGCTGAGCCGGCTGGCGCTGGACAGTAGTGTCGCCTCGTTCATCGTGCCCCTGTCGAGGAATGATACGGCTTCGCGCTGGCTGGTTGGTGCAACGCCGGAACTGCTGGTTGCCAAACGCGGTGCGAGCGTGGAATCGTTTCCGCTGGCCGGCTCGACGCCCAGACAGCCGCAGGCCGATGCCGATCGCACGGCGGCGCAGGCCCTGCTGCGTTCCGACAAGGATCTGCGGGAGCATCGTTCCGTGGTCGAAGCCATTCTCGACGCGTTGACCCCGTACTGCCGGCAGCTTGCGGTGCCGACGGCGCCCGTGCCGCGCCCCACGGCAAGCATGTGGCACCTGGGCACCCGCATCGTCGGCGTCCTGAAGGACGAGGCGACGCCTGCCACGGATTTGCTGGCTGTGCTACATCCCACCCCCGCGGTGTGCGGCGAGCCGCGCGATGCCGCTCGCGAGGCGATCAGGCTGCTGGAACCACTGGACCGCGGCTTCTACGCCGGCGCGGTCGGCTGGGCCAGCAATACCGGTGACGGCGAATGGTATGTCACCATTCGCTGCGCGGAACTAGAGCCGACGTGCATGCGCCTGTATGCGGGTGCGGGCATCATGCCACGCTCCGATGCCGACAGCGAAACACACGAGACTGCCGCCAAATTCATTGCCCTGATCGATGCGCTTGGGATCGAGCGGGCGAAGATCATGAGGGAGAGTCCACCTTGATGCCGTTGCAGCAAACCTGGCCGGCGGAACTTGCGGCGCGCTATCGCCAGGCTGGCTATTGGCGCGCAGAAACGTTCCCGGAGTTCCTCGAGCGACGGGTGCAGCGTTCGCCCGGCCGAACCGCCATCGTCGGCGGCAACGAACGTTGGACGTATGCCCAGTTGCAGCAGCGGGCGAATGCTGCCGCGGCTCACTTCATTCAACTCGGGCTGGTGCCGGGTGAGCGCGTCATCGTGCACCTGGGCAACATTCCCGAGTTCTTTCAAGTCGTGTTCGGACTGTTCCGCGCCGGCCTGGTGCCGGTGTATGCATTGCCGGCGCATCGCGAAGCCGAGATAGTGCATTTCGCCCACAAGTCGGAGGCATCGGCGTATGTGATCGGCCCATCCGCGGACCGCTTCGATTACCGCGCGCTTGCCGCCAAGGTGCGTTCGAAATCGCCACTCCTGCGTCACATCATTGAAATCGACACCCTGCCCACGGCCATCGATGCGGCAGCGGGTGAACTTCCGCGGCCGCCCAGCGCACCCTCGGACGTCGCCTTCCTGCAGATCTCCGGTGGCAGCACAGGCCTCTCCAAACTGATACCCCGAACGCACGACGACTACATTTACAGTTTCCGCGCCAGCGCGGAAATTTGCGGACTGAACCAAGACAGCGTGTATCTGGCGGCATTGCCCATCAGTCATAATTTTCCGATGAGTTCTCCGGGTGTCTTCGGCACGCTCTACGCAGGTGGCACGGTCGTTCTCAGTCCCTCGCCCGATCCTGCGACCGCGTTTGCGCTCATCGAGCGCGAGCAGGTAACGATAACGGCCCTCGTGCCACCGCTCGCACTGCTGTGGCTGCACGCCGCCCCCACCATCGATGCGGATCTATCCAGTCTGAAGCTGCTGCAGGTGGGCGGCGCCAAGCTCACCCCGGAAATCGCGCGGCGCATACGGCCCGTGCTTGGCTGCTCATTGCAGCAAGTGTTCGGCATGGCCGAAGGACTGGTGAACTACACACGCCTCGACGATCCCGAAGAAATCATCGTCACCACGCAGGGCCGCCCGATCAGCCCGGATGACGAACTGCTCATCGTCGATGATGAAGGACGCCCGGTGCCGGAAAACCAACCCGGACATCTGCTGACGCGCGGCCCATACACCATTCGCGCCTATCACAACGAGCCGGTTGCCAACCGCCGCTCGTTTACCGATGATGGCTTTTATAGAACGGGCGACATCGTCAAGCGCACCGCGGAGGGATATCTGGTCGTGCAAGGACGCGCGCACGATCACATCAACCGCGCCGGGGAGAAAATCTCAGCCGAAGAAATCGAAGATCATCTGCTGGCGCATCCCGATGTGTTCGACGCTGCGGTGGTATCGATCCCGGATGAGTATCTTGGCGAGCGCAGCTGTGCCTTCATCATCGCCAAAGAGCAGAAGCCAAGACCCGCGCAACTGAAAGCATGGATCCGTGAACGCGGACTGGCCGCCTACAAGATCCCCGACCAGATCGTGCTGGTCGAGGATTTCCAGACGACGGCGGTCGGCAAGATCAGCCGGCGCGAATTGCGCGCGGCCTTGCGCAACCAGCTCATGCAGCAACTGCAAAATACCGACCCTGGAGCCGAACCTTGAGCCTGCCTCGCATCCAACCCTATGCCCTGCCCGCGGACCATGAGACCCCGCGTGCACACGGGCCGTGGCAACCGGCCGTCGATCGTCTGGCGGTGCTGATTCATGACATGCAGAACTATTTCGTCGATGCGTTCGCGCCAGACAGCTCGCCGATTGCACCTGCGATCGGCAACATGCAGCGGATTGCCACCCTCGCCCGGGCCCGCGGCATCCCCGTGTTCTATACCTGCCAACAAGGCAATCAGGACCGTCGCGATCGTGGCCTGCAGGCGGATCTATGGGGTCCCGGCATGAGCAGCGCTCCCGAACACCAGGCCGTCGTCTCCACGCTGGCTCCCGCGGCCACGGATTTCGTACTGACCAAGCACCGCTACAGCGCCTTCCAGCGCAGTAACCTGGACACGCTGATGCGTGCCCGAGGCCGCGACCAACTGGCCATCTGTGGCGTGTATGCGCATATCGGCTGCCTGATGACGGCGGCCGAGGCTTTCCAGCGCGACATCGTCCCATTCCTCATCACGGATGCCACCGCTGATTTTTCGCGAGAGCATCACGACATGGCGGTCACGTACGTTGCGCAGCGCTGTGGCGTGGCCTTGAATTCCCGGCAATTTGAAGCGTACCTGCAATGACTGACACCGCTTACACACCACTGACCCTGGAGCGCATGCGGGCCGACCTCGCCCGCGTACTGCACGAAGACCCTGCGGCCATCGACCCCGATGACGACCTGGTGGACCTTGGACTCGATTCGATGCGCGCCATGGCGCTGATGCTGGAATGGAGCAGCGGCGACGTCGAATACCAGTTCAGCGACTTTGCGGCCTTTTCCACGCTGGCAGAATGGTGGGAGGTGGTTTCCCGCCGGCAAGCTGCGCGATTGGCAGACTCCTGATGCCGCAGTCGCTGCCTCGGGACATGCTCGCTGCCGCAGCGGTCCATGTACCGCTCATGGAAGCGCAATTGGGCCTCTGGTATGCCCAGCGCCTGGATCCGACCAATCCCATTTTCAATACCGCCCACCTGCTCCAGCTTCGTGGTCCGCTCGATCTGGCGGCATTTCAGCATGCCGTCAACCAGGCAGTTGCCGAAGCGGATTCGCTCGCGCTGCAGATGACGGAAACGCCCGCCGGACCTTGTCAGTGGGTAGCGGAAGCACGACGTCCGGCGCTCGAAATCATTGACCTGAGCAATGCGCCGGATCCCGAGGCAGCTGCACGCCATGCCATCCATGGCGATCTGCACCGGGCGGTCGATCCGACACGTGAACCGCTGGCCGCCTTGCAGCTGTTCGTGCTCGGAACACAGCATTACATCTGGTACCAGCGCATTCACCACCTAGCGATCGATGGCTACGGCATGATCCTGCTGACCAACCGCATCGCCGATCTCTATCAAAGTGAATTACGACAGGGCAAGGCCGGCCCGGCGCTCACGCCCTTGTCGGCGCTGCAGGAAGAGAGTACGGCATACGCGACCTCTGCCCGTCGCACCACCGATGCGGCCTTCTGGAAGGAATACTTCTCGCTCATGCCCGACATCGTCGGCATGGCGCCCGGACGAGCTGTAACCGGCCACCGGTTTCATCGCATCGCCACCACGCTGCCCTCAACCACCCTGGCTTCGCTGCGCGCCCTGGCCGATCAAGTAAAGGTGCCTTGGCCTGATGTATTGACTGCCCTGGTCGCCGCCTATTGCCAGCGATCGGCCGGGGTGCCGGAAATCGTCATCGGCGTACCTCACATGGGCAGGATGGGCAGTGTCAGTGCGCGTATCGCCGCCATGGTGGTCAACGTCCTGCCTGTTCGCATCAGGCCCGACGAGGACTTGCCTCTTGCTGAATACTGCGCGAACGTTGCCGGTACGCTGATGCGGGCACGACGGCATGGACGCTATCGCAGCGAACAACTGCGCCGCGATCTGGGCTTGCTCGGTGCAGAGCGCCGGCTTTACGGACCCATGGTCAACGTACTGCCCTTTGACCGCCCCCCCGTCTTTGCCGGACTCGAGGTCGGCATCGAGGTGCTTTCCACCGGCCCGGTGGACGACATCACTTTCACCTTCCGTGGTGACGCCCAGGCATCGCTGACATTGGAGATCGATGCCAATCCCGCGCTCTACTCCATTGTCGACATCGAAGCCCACGCCAATCGCCTGCACGCATTCCTGGATGCAGCATTGCCTGCGAGTTCCCTGGCCGTGGTGGTCACCGCCAGTCCAGCGGAAGTGCGTCGATATGTGTACGACCTGAACGCAACCAGGCACGCTATTCCTGACACTACGCTCATCGACCTGATCGAGCGCACGATGGTCGCCCGCGCGCAGGCCACCGCTGTCGTTTTCGACGGCCAAAGCCTTACCTATGCGCAGCTGGACCAGCGCAGTGCGGCCCTGGCCGCTGCACTCAGGCAACGGCAGGTCGGCAGCGAGGACATCGTGGCCATCGCACTGCCGCGCAGCCTGGAGCTGATCGTGGCCTTGGTCGGTGTACTGCGAGCAGGAGCCGCCTACCTGCCACTGGACTTGCAACATCCGCCGCAACGCCTGCGGCGCCTGCTGCAGTTGTCGCAGGCGAAATGCCTGCTGACGCTGCACGCCGAAGATGGGGACTTCGCCGAGTCGCTCACGCCCGTGCTGCCCGCGGCAGCCTGGCCACCGAATGGCGATCTGCCGCCTCGCACGGATTTTGGCCCCAGGTCGCTCGCCTACGTGATCTATACCTCCGGTTCCACCGGCGAGCCCAAGGGCGTGATGATCGAACATCAGGCGATCGTCAATCGACTGGAGTGGATGCGCGAACACTACGGGTTCAGTGTCGAGGACCGCATCCTGCAAAAGACGCCCGCTACGTTCGATGTCTCGGTGTGGGAGTTCTTCCTGCCGCTGACCACCGGCGCCACGCTGGTGGTGGCCCGCCCGGATGCACATCGTGAACCGCGTGCCATCGCCGGACTCATTCGCGAACAGCGGATCACCACCTTGCACTTCGTGCCATCCATGCTGGCCGCCTTCCTGGCCGATCCGGCATCGAGCGGGCTCAAGGTGAAACGAGTGTTCTGCAGCGGTGAAGAGTTGCCGGCCGACTTGTGTTCGCGTTTCCATCACCGAATGGACGCCGAGTTGCACAACCTCTACGGTCCGACCGAAGCAGCCGTCGATGTCACCTATTGGCCGGTACCACGGCCCCCGGCACCGATACGGCCCCCGGTACCGATCGGCCATCCGGTGTGGAACACCCGTCTCTACGTGCTTGACGAAAGCTTGCGGCCGGTACCGCCTGGGGCCGCCGGTCACTTGTTCCTCGCCGGCATCCAGCTGGCTCGCGGCTACCTCGGACGCGATGACCTCACCACCGAACGTTTCATAGCGGATCCGTTCGTTGACGGTGAACGCATGTACCGCACCGGTGACCTGGCGCTGTGGCGCGAGGAAGGCACGATCGTATTCCTCGGCCGCTCCGATCACCAGATCAAGATCCGCGGCCTGCGCATCGAGTTGGGTGAGATCGAGGCGGCGCTGCTCTCCTCTGGCCGGATACGGCAGGCCGGCGTCATCGTGCGTGAAGATCGTCCGGGCGACCGGCGGATCGTCGCCTATGTCGTAGCAGACCCGCCCGTCGACCAGGAACCGCTGCGCCGGCACCTGGCCACGCAACTGCCGGATTACATGCTGCCCTCGGCAATCGTCTGCCTGCCCGCTCTGCCCGTGACCGCCAACGGCAAGCTCGATCGGGCTGCATTGCCTGCTCCGGACTTTGCCGTAGCGAGCCAGCAGCCTTTGAGCACGGCCACGCAACGCCGGCTGGCGGAGCTGTTCGCTGCCACGCTCGGCCTGCCATCGCTGCCCGGTGAAGACGGCGACTTCTTCGCCCTTGGCGGCGACTCGCTGCTTGCCGTGCAGCTCATGCTCGACATTGAACTCGAGTGGGACCACAACCCCGGTCTCGGGGTGTTGTTTGCCCATCCGACGATCGCCGCCCTTGCAAGATTCATCGACTCCGGCACGATGATCGTCGACAACGGATTGAGCCCATTGATCCGCTTGGCGGCCGGCAAGGAATCCGTGCCGGCGCTGTTTCTGATTCATCCCGCCGGCGGTATCTCCTGGGGCTATCGGACGCTGGCACGTGCACTCGCCGCCACCTGCAATGTCTATGGCCTGCAGTCGCCGGCCCTCGACTGCCAGGTCCCAGCGCCGGCCAGCATCGAAGCACTCGCTGCCGACTACATGCAACGCATCACGGCGCTCCAGCCCCAGGGTCCCTATCACCTTGCCGGCTGGTCGGTGGGTGGCATCATCGCTCAAGCCATGGCCGTGCATCTGCAGGCAGCCGGCCATGAGGTCGGATTGGTTGCAATGTTCGATTCCTATCCGAGCGAATGCTGGCGCGCGGAACCGGAACCCGATGAAGTGGCTGCCCTGCGCGCACTGCTGACCATCGCCGGCTACGATCCGGGCGAATATCCCGAACTTATAACTCGCCCGGCCATCGTTGAGTTCTTGCGCAGCGGCGGCAGCCCGCTGGGCAATCTGCCCGAGGAGGCGCTGGACGGGGTGATCCGCGTGGTCCTGGATACCAATCGCCTGGTGAGGACGCACTACCATTCACGCTATCACGGTGTGCTGACGCATATCCGCGCGGCCCTGGATCATGCAGGACGAACGCTTCATCCACAGCTATGGGCGCCGTATGCCGATCGGCTCGATCTGGTGGACGTTCCCTTCCTGCACCCTCAGCTCACCGGGCCCGAGGCCACCAAGATGATCGCTCCCGCACTCGCAGCCAGGCTGCATGCGTATGACAAAGCAGGCGGAGAACACTGATGGAAGCTAGTGGCATCGCAGGAAAAATTGCCATTGTCACCGGCGCAGCCGGTGGCATCGGTGCCGCGCTGGTGCGCCTTCTGCACGAGGAAGGCGCCCGTGTCGTGGCAACGGATGTGAGCGACGCCGTCTTGCAGCTCGCCAGCGAAACAGGGGCGCGCGGCCTGGTACTCGACGTACGCAACAGTCACCACGTCGAGACACAGATCGAGTGCATCGAGCAGGAGCTCGGCCCCATCGACATCGGCGTCAATGTCGCGGGGGTGTTGTCCAATGTACTGGTAACGGAAACCTCCGATGAACTATGGCGTCACGTGTTCGCGGTCAACACCGATGGTGTGTTCAATATGTCTCGTGCCCTCGCCCGCCGCATGCGCCCTCGACAGCGGGGCAACATCGTCACCGTCAGCTCGAACGCAGCAGGCATCCCGCGTCACGCAATGGCCGCCTATGCCGCATCGAAAGCGGCAGCCTCGATGTTCACCCGTTGCCTGGGCCTGGAGCTGGCGCCACATGGCATCCGTTGCAATATCGTTGCGCCCGGCTCGACGCTGACACCGATGCAGACCGGAATGTGGGCAGACGAACGCGGCAGCGACGCCGTCATCGCCGGATCGCTCGCTACCTTCAAGACCGGGATCCCGCTGGGTCGCATCGCCGCCCCGCAGGACGTGGCGCACGCCGTGCTGTTCCTGTTGTCCGACCAGGCTCGCCACATCACCATGGCCGACCTCTACGTCGATGGCGGCGCAACGCTGCGCGCATGAATGCGGCCCATCCGATATCAGCTGCTTCCCTGCGGACAGCGGCTCGTGCGAGCGGCGAATGAACGTGGCAGGACGGCCGGACGCATGACCGGAAACGGTCATGCCGAAGGATCATGCCTTGCGCAAGAGCGGACCAGCGAACAACGAAACGCTTGTCGCGAAGCGCTCCAGTGCAACCCGTACGATCTGCTGTCCGCGGCGAATCCTGCACGACACGCACCGTTTTTCTCACTGGCTGCCTCCACGCAACGCACCTACACCTTTGCCTGGCGTCGTTTCGTCGATTTTTGCAGCGCCCATGAGCTGGTGCCCTTGCCGGCACATCCTTCCACGATCAAGCTTTTTGTCGAGCAACTGCTACGGGAACCTGCCGTGCAGGACGGTGTGCGCCCGGGCAGACTCCAGCTGCGCGACAGGCTGTCGCCCAGGGTCGCCAATGCAATTTCCATAATCGGCCGGATCCATCGTTGGTTTCAGTATCCCGATCCGACCCGGCAATGGGACCTGTACCAGAAACTCCATTCGCATGGTGGCACCGTCAGCGCCCAGTTGCGTGCCATTGGTGCCAATCCCGATGATCTGGCGCGACTGCTCGCCACGTATTGCTGCTCCTCCCTGACCGAACTGCGCTCGGCAACGCTGGTGGCCATGGTATGTACCATGCCCATTGCCTTGCGCCATCTGCTGCGACTG
>JBEBRC010000028.1:0-21699 GCA_040395055.1 Steroidobacter denitrificans | reverse complement strand
CATTCGGCGGCGATGCGCGGCGCGTCGGCGACACGAACCTGATTCATCGGCCTGGGTTCATCGAGTTGCTCCGCCAGGCCCGGCTCATGGCGGTGTCGTCCGGGTGGCGACGCCGGAGGATTCGAAACTGCTCATCTCGCACATCAGGCGCGCCGTGCCGCAGATCAGCGGCCACGCCAGCGCCGCGCCTGAACCCTCGCCGAGCCGCATGCCCAGGTCCAGCAGCGGCGTGGCGCCAAGCTGTGCCAGCAGGCGACGATGCCCGATCTCGGCCGAACAGTGGCTGTATACGCAGCGCGGCCGGACGTTTGGATCCATTTGTATGGCGAGCAGTGCCGCGACCGATACCGCGAAGCCGTCGATGACCGCGATGCAGCGGTGATGCGGAATCGCCAGCAGCGCGCCGACCAGCATCGCGATCTCGAAGCCGCCGAACTGCGCCAGGGTTTCCAACGCTGTAAGTGTGTGGGGCTGCCGGGCGGATGCCTGCGCCAGCAGACCGCGCTTGCGCGCCAGGGCGGCATCGTCCAGCCCGGTGCCACGCCCGACACATTCCTCGAGCGGCCATCCACGGCAACGATGCAGCAGCAAGGCGGCACAGGCTGTGTTGCCGATACCCATTTCACCCAGCAGCAAGGCATTGCACCCTGCATCCAGCGCGGCGGTGGCCAGCTGCCGGCCGGCCTCGAGCGCGCGCGAGCATTGCTCGGGCTGCATGGCCGGCTCGATGCGAAAATTTCGCGTGCCGGCTGCGATGCGGCGGCGTACCAGCGCGGCATGCTCGATCTCGCAGGCGATGCCGGCGTCGACGATGGTGAGGGGCAGCCCGTGCTGGCGGGCCAGTACGTTGATGGCTGCACCGCCATCCAGATAGTTCTTCACCATTTGCGCAGTGACCGCCTGCGGGTACGCGCTGACGCCATCGGTGGCGATGCCGTGATCGGCGGCGAAAACGAATGCCTGCGGCGTGTCGAGTCGCGGCGTTGCGGTGTCGAGCGCCAGGCCGATCTGGATCGCGAGCGTTTCCAGCGCACCCAGGGAGCCTTGCGGTTTGGTGCGCGTGTCCAGGCGCCGCCGCAGCTCGGCCTGGGTGACTGAACGCGCCGGTGCTGCGTCCCGGGGCGAGCTTGCTGCGGGTATGATCGAGGGCATATTTCGCGCGCTGTTCGCTACGGTCGATTCACACATGATGCCTGAACGACATCTGGTTCTGGGAGCCGCACGGTCCGGCAAGAGCCGTCATGCGATATCCGTGGCGCAATCGCGCAGCGCGCGACAGGAACGGCCCGTGACCTATGTCGCGACGGCGCAGGCGCTCGATGCCGAGATGGGGCATCGCATCGCCCTGCACCGGGCCGAGCGTCCCGCTTCCTGGACGACGGTGGAGGCTCCGTCGTGCCTGGCGGACGCACTGCTCGCTTGCGACGCCGGCACGATCGTCGTGATCGATTGCATGACCCTGTGGTTGTCGAATGCCTTGCTCGCGGATTTCGACGAGCGCGCCACCTGCGCGCCGCTGCCGACCTGGGATGCCGAGCGCGACCGCATGCTGCGATGCCTGGCGGATTTTCGGGGCGACGTCCTGCTGGTATCGAACGAGGTGGGTGCCGGAATCGTCCCGCCGTCACCCTTGGCCCGCCGCTTCCAGGACGAGCAGGGGCGTTTGAATCAAACGCTTGCCGGGCTGTGCGATCGCGTCACGCTGGTGGTGGCGGGCATTGCCCTGGCGATCAAGGCGCCGCTCCCCTGAGCGGCGCGCCTGGACGGCGCAGCCCCGAACGGCGCCAGGGCCGGGAGCGCCTCGTTCTTGGTGCCACGGACGTGGCGCTTCTTGGTCCGCCTCCGTGGCTCGCCTATACTGGACCTGCGATACCTGCTGGCCCGCGACCGCCGCGACTCCTGTCGCGACGTCTACGCCGTAATGTCGCCGATGAGCGCTGCGCCATCATTGCGGCATTGAATGGATGATGACCACTCGACCATGAATCACTCTCCCTTTCTGAGCACGGCCCTGGACGCCGCACGCGCCGCCGCCGACATCATTCGCCGCTACTATCAGCGCAATCTCGAGGTCATCCTCAAGGACGACAAGTCGCCGGTCACCGCGGCGGATGTGGAGACCGAGAAGGCGATTCGGGCCCTGATCGGCGAGCGCTTTCCCGACCATGGTTTCTATGGCGAGGAAACCGGGCAGAGCGCGATGGACGCCGAATACCTGTGGCTGGTCGATCCGATCGATGGCACGAAGGCATTCGTGCGCGAGTACCCGTTCTTTTCGACCCAGATCGCATTGATGCATCGCGGACGCTTGATCGTGGGCGTCTCCTCGGCGCCGGTGTACGGCGAGATCGCCTACGCGGAAGCCGGCAAGGGCGCCTGGCTCGATGGCCGATCGATCCGGGTCAGCGAGATCGATACGATCGAGGGCTGCGCGATTTCGGGCGGCAACCTCAAGACCTTGGCGCGCGGTCCAGGCTGGGCGGACTATGGTCGATTGGTCGCGCGCGCCAATCGCATTCGAGGCTACGGCGACTTCCTGCATTATCACTTGCTGGCTGCGGGCAAGATCGATGTCGTCATCGAGTCCGATGTCAACATCCTGGATATCGCGGCACTGGCGGTCATCGTCGAGGCGGCCGGCGGGCGTTTCACGGACTTGCAGGGCCAGGCGCCCACGCTGCAGACCAGTTCGGTCGTGGCGGCGAACGCCAGGCTGCATGGCGAGGTGCTGGCTGGCCTGGGCGGCGCATAAGCCGCTTGCGGCGCGGCTTTTTCCGCGCGCGACTCAGAGCGCGACGAAGGTTCGTCCCTGTGCCCACGCGATCTCGCGCACCGGCACGCCGTACAGGCGCGAGATCGTTTCCTGGGTAAGCACCTCGCGGCTCGGGCCGCTGAGCCATTCGCCGTCCCCGAACAGCAGCAGGGCATGGTCGCAGAAACGCGCCGCCAGGCCCGCATCGTGCAGGCTCATCACCACCGCGTGGCCGGTGTCCGCGCGCGCCTGCATCAGCTTCAGCACGTCCAGTTGATGATGCGGGTCGAGATGATTGAGTGGCTCATCGAGCAGGAAAACGTCGGGGTTCTGCGCCAGCAGCGTAGCGATCGCGACGCGCCGGCGTTCGCCGCCGGACAAGGTGCCGACGTCGCGCTGTGCGAAATGCTCCAGCCCGACGGCAGCCAGTGCGGCATGCGCAATGCTGCGGTCGGCCTCGCTCTCCCAGTCCCAGAATCCGATATGCGGATGACGCCCGATGAGTACCGTCTCGAGTGCGCTGGAGGGGAAGGGATCGTCGCTGAGCTGGGTCAGCAGGCCAAGGCAACGCGCAAGCTTGCGCCGTGGCAGCGAGGCTATCGCTTGCTGGTCGACCTGGATCTCCCCGGCGGCGGGTTCGCGCAGGCCGGCCAGGGTATGCAGGGTCAGGGTCTTTCCGGTTCCATTGCAGCCCAGGATGCAGGTCATCGTTCCGCCGCGTACCGCGAGTTCCAGTTCGCGCACCAGGGTGCGGCCGGCCACCTCGATGGTAAGTCGATGGCATCCCAGTCGCGGCCACGCGGCGGCGGCAACGGCGGCACCGAACGTCATCGTCAGCTCGAGGCTTCGGTCTGCAATTGCACGAGCTCGCCGCCTTGCGCATCGTAGGACACCAGCATGGGTTGGCAGCAGACACTGCAGTCCTCGATATAGCTTTGGGATTCGATCGACAGGTCCAGTAGCAAGGTGATGCACTCGCCGCAGTGCGGACAGTCGATTTCAGCGGTGGTTTCGAGCATGTTGAGTGGCCTATAGGCTGAATGCGTTCTTGATCCAGGTTATGGCACTATCGCGGGCGCCGTCGATGGCGATCACATCGAAGCGGGCGGGATAGCGCCGTAGTTCGGCGTGGGTCAGCAGCAGATGCCGGGCAGCGTTCACCAGGCGTCGCTGCTTGCGCCAGGTGACCGAGGCGGCGGCGCCCCCGAAGCGGGCACTGGCGCGGTAGCGCACCTCGACCAGCGCCAGGGTCGGGCCATCGCGCAGCACCAGGTCGATCTCTCCGGCCTGGCAGCGATAGTTGCGCATGACGAGTTGCAGGCCCGAGGCCAGCAGATGCGCCAGCGCCGCGTTTTCGGCGTCGCGTCCGGCTTGTTTGCGCTGACAGTCGTCCATGAAGCTCTGTGGTTCATTCGTGCTGGGTGGACCTCAGGGTATAAAGATCCGTTCCGGCGCCGATCGGCGTGGCCTGGCCGTTCGACACGCGAGCCCAATTGAGCTCGCGGTGCACCCGGCCATCGTCGTCGACCGAGAGCAGGCCGGTCATGCCGGCAATCGCGTGCGCGCTGCCGAACGCGCCGGCCTTGAGCAGGGGCACGAGGCGATAGGCGTCGAAGCCGAATGCATACAGGCGCCCACGACCGCGAGCCCGCACCGGCCAGTGCTTGCTCAATGCCTGGCGTAGCTGCGTCGAGACTGCGTCCGGCGAAATCACCCACGGCATGTCGGGAAAGATGACGCCTTCCAGATCGTCGTTCGACTGGGCGCCAGGTTCGAAGATGTCCGAGGTGGCGTACATCGGCAGATCCTCGGTGAGATGGAATCTCAATGCGGGCCGCAGGGACCGGCCTTGCACAGGCTGGGCGCCGACGAACACGAATTGGGCATCGCCGCGCCGGCGTGGCTCGAACTGCAGGCGCACGCCGAGCGTCGCATTGAGGGCGCTGGCGCGGGCGCGGCTTTCGTCGATCAGCAGCAGGCGGGTGATCGGTTGCGAGAAGTCGCGTTCCTCGGGGTCATAGAAGCGCATGCCGGCGATGCTTCCGCCAAGCGATTTCAATTCGGTGTCGAAGGCGCGAAACAGCCGCTGACCCCAATCGTCGTTCGGCAGCAGCACCAGGCCACGTGGCCGTCCGTCCGCGACCACTCGCCGGGCGACCTGGCGCGCCTCTTCCTCGGGATCGAGCGCGAACTGGAACAGCAGCGGCGGCGCCGTCGTGTCGTTGGCAAGCTGGTTCAGCGCCAGGGTCGAGACGGAGGTTTCGCCCGAGGCGGCAATGGCCGTGACCTCCTCCTTGGTCAGCGGGCCGACGACGAACTGCGCGCCATCGGCGATCGCGCGCCGGTAAGCGGTGGCCGGGCCCATTTGCGCCGAGTCGTAGACATTCAGTAGCGGGCGCTGGGCGGCGCCTTGCTGCAGCATGGCGGCCAGGAAGCCGTCGCGAACCGCCATGCCAAAGGCTTGCTGCCGCCCGGACAGCGGCAGGACCAGCGCGATCTGGGCTGGATAGTCCAGGCCGATGCCCAGTTGGGGCAGTATTTCCTCGTTCAGGAAGGAATTGGCCGGGTGGGTGGGATAGCGGCTGCGCCACTGAGCCAGGTCTTCCTTGGCCGAGAACGGATTGCGTGCCGCCAGCAGTGCGGTGCGGCCCAGATCCAGCCAGCCGGTGAGCGTCGTGTTGGCGCCGGGTGGCGGGGTGAAGTCGGCATTGCCGGCGGCGCTGGCTTGCAGTCCATCCCAGATGAGGCGCCGATTGGCGCGCAATGTCTGCTGGTCGAGTATCGAGCGCTCACGTTCCAGCGCGGTGCTGACGCCCGCCGCAGGCCGGTTGGTGGCGAACAAGGCGCGCGCGCGCAGGGCGAGTACGTCATCGGCCGCTTCGCGCGCGATCGGTTGCGGGATGCGATCCAATTCGGCCAGGGCCTGCTGCGGCCGCCGCGTCTGCAGAGCCAGTTCAGCAGCCACTTGCGCTCGCAAGGTAAAGTCTGCGCTCGGCAGGCTGGTGCCGACTTGCTTGAGCAGCGCACTGGCCGGTTCGCTGCGGCCGGCGCGTACATATTCACGGGCGGCTCGCAGTTGGAAGCGGTTGCGCAGCTCGCCGGGCGATCGCTCGGCCAGTGCCTGGTAGAGTTGCGCCGCGCCGCCATGGTCTCCCGCGCGCGACAGCTTTTCGGCCTCGCTCACTTGCCGTTCGTTCGCCGGACCTGACGGCTGGGTGAGTGGCGTCGAGCATGCGCTCAGCAACACCGCAGCAGCGGCCGACGCCAGCACCGCCCTGAGGCTGATCGACCCTGGGGGCCGCATCGATTTCAAACAACTCCGCATCTGGCTGTGCTCCGGTGCTCGGCGAACCCATCGCGGGTCGTCTAAGAGAGGGGACTGGTCCATTATAGAGTGCCCGCGCCCGGCAGCTGGATCCGTAGCGGCAACTCATGCCCAGCCTCGAGGAAGTTCGACGCAAATGTCCGTCTCCGATCGACCCAGCACCCATGTCGCCTCGATGCCCGGTGAGCCCGTTGCGGCGGACGAAGGCCGCGAGTCGCTGGCCGCGCGGCAGGCCCCGCAGGCCGCCTCGGAGGCCATCGCCGGCACCTTGTTCGTGGTGGCCACGCCCATCGGCAATCTTGGCGACCTCAGTCCACGAGCGCGCGAGGTGCTGGGCAAGGTCGAGCTGATCGCCGCCGAGGATACCCGCCACACGCGGCTGATGCTGCAGGCTTTCGGCATCGGCACCGCACTGACGTCCCTGCATGAACACAATGAGGCGCACAAGAGCGAGGCGTTGGTGGAGCGCCTGGTGCGAGGCGGATCGCTGGCGCTGGTCAGCGACGCCGGCACACCGCTGATCAGCGATCCTGGTTTCGACCTGATCGCCGCCGCCAGGAAGCGTGCGGTGCGCGTCGTGGCCGTGCCGGGGGCCTGCGCGGCGATCGCGGCGCTGAGCATTGCCGGCCTGCCGAGCGATCGCTTCGTGTTCGAGGGCTTCCTGCCGGCGAAGGCCGCGGCGCGGCGCGCACGCCTGGAACGATTGCTGCCCCAGGAGCGCACCATGATTTTCTATGAAGCGCCGCATCGGCTGCGGGAAGTCCTGGACGATATGCGCGAGGTGCTGGGTGCGCAGCGCCCGGCCAGCGTCAGCCGTGAGCTGACCAAGCGTTTCGAAACGACCTACTCGGGCACCTTGGAGGCATTGAGCCGCCAGGCAGCCCAGGAAACGGACATGTCCAGAGGCGAGATTGTGCTGATCGTGGGGGGAAATCCTCAGACTTCGCCGGCAATGTCCCTGAACGTCGAGCAGCTGCTCGATGTCTTGCTGGAGCAGCTGGCGCCGTCGCAGGCGGCGAAGATCGCGGCACGGCTGACGGGAGAGGCGCGCAGCGATCTATATCAACGCGCCATGCAGCGTCCTGGGCATCGCCGGGGCTGACGGGCGGCGCGGAGGCGAGGGTGGCGAGGTGAAAAAGCTTGTGTCCCGGCTCGCTTGCACCCACCATGCGCGCCGGAGTCGGCCAGGCAATCGCTGCGCGCAAGCGTGGAGGAAAGTCCGGGCTCCCAGGGCAAGGTGCCAGGTAACGCCTGGGGGGCGCGAGCCCACGGAAAGTGCAACAGAAAGCAAACCGCCTAAGCGTCGTCCTCGCGACGGCGCCGGTAAGGGTGAAAGGGTGCGGTAAGAGCGCACCGCGCCGGTGGCAACATTCGGCGGCACGGCAAACCCCGCCCGGAGCAAGACCAAATAGGGGAGCAAGCAGCCCAAGTCCTCGGACGTGGGTCGCACGTGTGGCCCGCACAGGCTCCCGGGTAGGTCGCTTGAGGTGCATGGTGACATGCATCCCAGATGAATGATTGTCCTCGACAGAACCCGGCTTATCGGCCGACTCCTCTTGATCGATCCTCAAGCCGCAGCGCAGGGCCGTCCTCGGCGCTGCGGCTTGCCGTCATGCTTTGCGCCGCCGCTCAGGGGGTTCGAAACGTCGTGGATCGTCTGCTGGCTATATCCATATAGCGGCAAATTGAAGCGATCTTCTGGGAAAATGCGCCTGTCGTAACGACTCTTGGAGTGGCCGCGGGATGCTGCCGCCGGGCTGCGACTCGCCAGCGCGCGACATTTGATCATCAATTTTTTATTGACGGCGTCCTGCGCGCGGCGCGCGGCGTCGTGCGAGCCGGCATCGGACAGCAGGCGCAGCGTCCTGCGCGCCCACCGTTCATTTTCCCACTTTCGGCTGCGGCGCATGAGGCAGCAGCGGTTTGCCTGCTTTTGCCCTGATTTTGCCGCTCGTTGACAAGTTTTTGCGCACAGCCTGTTTTCGCAGGCCGGGAGGGCCGCTGTGGCGCTCCATATATATGGGTGTCTTTGCACATAAAGAACATCCCATAAGCCTCTGATTTTCGTAAAGGCGTCTGTCGCCGAGCTGCGCCCGGCCACCGGCCTGGGGGCTAAGTCACTGTCGCAAAACAGGAAATCTCTCAGATTTTTTTGACTTGCAGCTTTCACGCTCCCTATAGTGCAAATCAGTGGGAAAAAGTGGGAATGAATGGGTGCGAGGGGTTTGAATCTCCCGGACCCCAGATTTTTGCAACAGGTCGGTCGTCATGTTTCGCGGTGCCAACAAAGTAACTCTCGACAGCAAAGGGCGGCTTGCCATGCCGACGCGCTATCGCGAGCGAATCGTCGAGCGCTCGAACGGCCGGCTGATTGCGACGGTGGATCTGTCGGACCGCTGCCTGCTGATCTACCCGCTGCCGGATTGGGAGGAGATCGAGCTCAAGCTTCGCCGATTGCCGACCTTGAACCCCGTGGCGCGACGTCTGCAGCGGCTGATGATCGGCCATGCCACTGACCTGGATCTGGATGGCAGCGGGCGAATCTTGATCCCGCCGAGCCTGCGCGAGTACGCCAGTTTGACGCGGACAGCGATGCTGATCGGTCAGGGCAGCCGTTTCGAGCTCTGGGACGAGACGAATTGGAACGAGAGCCGTGAGCAGTGGCTGAAGGTCGACGAGACCGCCGAGACACTGCCGCCGGAACTTGAAGCTCTGTCGCTGTAGCGCCGCACGATGGTGACACACACGCCAGTACTCCTCGATGAGGTGCTGGCCGCTCTCGACATTCGCGAAGGCGGCCATTACCTGGATGCGACCTTCGGTCGCGGCGGACATAGCGCGGCGATCCTGGAACGCGTGGGCCAGGACGGTGCGGTGCTTGCGATCGACCGCGATCCGGCGGCGATCCAGGCCGGCCGCGAACGCTTTGCAGCGGACAAACGCTTGACGCTGGTGAACAGCCCTTTCTCGTGCCTGGGTGCGGTAGCCACACAGTTGGGGCTGGCTGGGAGATTCGATGGCGTATTGCTCGACCTCGGTGTGTCCTCTCCGCAACTCGACGACGCGGCGCGCGGCTTCAGCTTTGCGCACGATGGCCCTCTGGATATGCGAATGGACAATAGTGCCGGGCTCACTGCGCAGGACTTCATCGCGCGCGCGAGCGAGCAGGAAATCGCGCGCGTGATCCGCGAATACGGCGAGGAGCGATTTGCCCGGCGCATTGCCCACCGGATCGTAGCGCATCGCCGCCAGGAACCGATCACTCGCACGGCGCAGCTGGCGCAGATCGTGGCCAGCGCGGTGCCGGGGCGCGAACCGGGCAAGCATCCGGCGACGCGCACGTTCCAGGCCATCCGCATACGTGTGAACGATGAGCTCGATGAAATTCGCGCCGCGCTCGAGGGCACCCTGGTGGCGCTGCGCGCCGGCGGGCGGCTGTGCGCCATCAGTTTTCATTCGCTGGAAGATGCAATCGTCAAACACTTCATGCAGAAGCATTCGCAGGAGGATCCGATCTACGCCGGTTTGCCGGAAGTGCCCGCTCACGCGCGTCCGAGACTGCGTCGCCTCGGGCGCCCCGTGCATCCTTCCGCCGCCGAGGTGGCCCGCAATGCGCGGGCACGCAGCGCGATCATGCGTGTGGCGCAGAAGGTGGCGGCATGAGCGTGTTCGGTCGCTGCGCGGTGGGTGTTCTGTGGTGCCTGCTGTTCGGCTCCTGCATCGCAGTGGTGTGGAGCAAGCATCAGGGGCGCAGCCTGTTCATCCAGCTGCAGGTATTGAACGGCGAGCGCGATCGACTGGACATCGAGTGGGGCCAGCTGAAGCTGGAGCAGAGCGCCTGGGCGACTCACGGGCGCGTCGAGCAGACTGCGCGGGTGAACCTGCGCATGGTCATTCCTCGTCCGGAGGAAGTCCGGATCGTGACATCCGAGCAATGACATGATGAGGCGCGGCGACAACAAGAGCTTTTCGCAGGATCAGTTCCAGTCGCGACTGTACTTCGTGCTCGGGACGCTGGTGCTGATCGCGTTGGCGTTGGTGGCGCGAGCGGTCGACTTGCAGTTGCTCGACGAGGGCTTTCTGGAAGGGCAGGGCGATGCGCGCTACACGCGCGTCGCGAAATTGTCGGCGAACCGCGGCAGCATCTACGATCGCAACGGTGAGCCGCTGGCCGCCAGCACCCCGGTGGACACGGTGTGGGCGAGTCCGCCGGAATTGATGCGCGCCGCGGACCAGATTCCGCGGCTTGCCGAAGCGCTCAACCGCGACCAGACCTGGCTCACCCAGGTGATAACCAGCAACCTGGACCGCGAATTCATCTATCTGGTGCGGCACATGCGTCCCAGCGACGCGGCGCAAGTCGCGGAACTGAAGATTCCGGGCGTGTATCTGCTGCGCGAGTACCAGCGCTTCTATCCTGCCGGCGAAGTGACCGGTCATTTGCTGGGCTTCACCAAGAAGTACGACGATATCGGCCAGGAAGGGCTCGAGCTTGCCTTCGATCGCTGGCTGGGAGCGGAGACCGGTGCGAAGCGTGTGATCCAGGATCGCTATGGGCGCACGGTCGAGGACGTCGAAAGCATCAGTGCCGCGCGTCCGGGCGGCGACCTGATCACCAGCATCGATCTGCGCATCCAGTATCTGGCCTACCGCGAATTGAAGGCGGCCGTCCAGGCGCGTGGCGCGCAGTCAGGCTCGGTGGTGGTGCTCGATATCGACACCGGCGAAGTGCTGGCGATGGTGAACCAGCCGGCCTACAACCCGAACGATCGCGACCAAGTCTCCGCCGCGCGCTATCGCAATCGCGCCGCGACCGATATTTTCGAGCCGGGTTCGAGCATCAAGCCCTTCGTCGCCGCCGCCGCGCTCTCCACCGGCCGCTATCACCCCGGGACTCTGATCGACACCTCGCCGGTGCAGGTCGGCGCCAGGACCTTCAGCGATCCCCACCCGGTGCGCAATGCCTCGCTCACTACGGTGATCGCCAAGTCCAGCAATGTAGGCATGACGCGCATGGCCCTGTCGCTGCCGCCGGAGTCCATCTGGAAAACACTCACCGCCTTCGGTTTCGGCCAAGTGACCGGCAGCGGCTTCCCTGGGGAATCCGCCGGACTGTTGAACAACTATTCCCATTGGGGACGCATCGGCACCGCGACCTTGTCATTCGGCTACGGCTTGTCCGTCACCTCGCTGCAACTGGCTCATGCCTATGCGATTCTGGGCGCGGAGGGCATCAATCGGCCGGTTACTCTGCGGCGGATCGATCAACCGGTGGCCGGCGAGCGCGTCCTGGACCGGCGCGTGGCGCGTGAAATGCTGGAGATGATGGAGAACGTCGTATCGCAGGACGGCACCGGTACGCGCGCCGCCCTTGCCGGCTATCGCGTGGCGGGCAAGACCGGCACCGCCTGGAAGGCGACCGCCGGCGGCTACGGCACGGCCGAAACCCGCAAGTACATGTCGATCTTCGGTGGCGTCGTACCGGCGAGCCGGCCGAAGCTGGCTGCGGTAGTCGTCATCGACGAGCCAAGCGGCCGTTCCTACTACGCCGGCGAAGTCGCAGCGCCGGTGTTCTCGAACGTGCTGGCGGGCGCATTGCGCCTGCTGAGCGTCCCGCCGGATGGCCTGGATCAACTGCCCGCGACGACCTTGGTGCAGGTCGGTCCAGGCTCGGGAGCCGGGCCATGAATCTCGCCGCGGCCACACAACGGTGCATCCTGATGTCAGCGCCTGCAAAGATGCGTGCCAAGAACCTGCGAGCGTTGCTGGCAGGTTTAGCCCTGGACGTGCAGGGCGATATCCCGGACCGGCAGATCACGGACATCACGCTCGACAGTCGCCAGGTCCGCTCCGGCGGCGCATTCATCGCCTTGCCCGGCGCGCGCACGCATGGCATCGGCTTTGCGCAGCAGGCCATCGGCGCCGGTGCGCGCGCGATTCTTTGGCAGCCCAGCGCCGCTGTCGCCGCGCCCAGGGTTCCCGATGAGGTGGCGCTGGTTGCCGTGCCGGGCCTGTCGTCGATCCTGGGCGAGCTCGCGGATCGCTTCTTCGATGCGCCCTCGCAAGCCGTGCGCGTCGTTGGTGTGACCGGCACCAACGGCAAGACCACGACGGCTCATGTACTGGCCGAGGCGCTCTCCCGGCTCGGTGAATCATCCGCCTACGCCGGCACCTTGGGTGTCGGACGTATCGAGGCGCTGCAGCCGGCGGCCCACACCACGCCGGACTGCATCACTGTGCAGCGCCAGCTCGCCGAGCTGCGCGACCAGCACGTGCGCTATGCAAGCATGGAGGTTTCCTCGCACGCACTCGATCAGCACCGCGTCGACGGGGTGCGCTTCGATACCGCCGTGTTCACCAACCTGACTCGCGACCACCTGGACTACCACGGCAGTCTGGATGCCTACGGCGCGGCCAAGGCGCGGCTGTTCCAGCGGCCTGAACTGCGGCAGGCGGTGCTCAACGCCGAGGACGCCTTCGGACGCGAACTGGCGACGCGCGCCGCCGCGCCGGCGCTCGTGCTCTATAGCCGGCACGGCGAGCCAATGCCAGCGCCGGGCGCACGCAGCGGCGTGCGGCAAGTCTTTGCACGCCATGTTGCAGCCGGCCCAGGCGGCATCGAGGTCGAGATCGACGGCAGCTGGGGCGCGAGCCGGCTGCGCTCGCGGTTCGTCGGGGATTTCAACGTAGAGAATCTCCTGGCGGCACTCGCCACCTTGCTCGGATGGGACGTTCCGCTTGCTGGCGCAGTGGCTGCGCTCGAAGGATGCACTGCGCCGCCGGGGCGGATGGAGGCGTTGTCCCTCCCCGGCAAGCCGCTGGTCGTCATCGACTATGCACATACCCCGGATGCGCTGCTCAAGGCGCTGCAGGCCGCGCGCGCGCATTGCCACGGCAAGCTGGTGTGCGTGTTCGGCTGCGGCGGCGAGCGTGATCGGGGCAAGCGTCCGCTGATGGCGCAGGTCGCCGAACGCCTGGCGGATGAGGTGATCGTCACCGATGATAATCCTCGCGGCGAGGATGGCGACGCAATCGTGGCCGATATCCTGGCCGGCCTGAGCCGGCCGCAGCGCGCCGTGATCGAGCGCGATCGCGCCCAGGCGATCATGGCCGCGATTGCCGGCGCCCGGGCCGGCGATGCGGTACTGATTGCGGGCAAGGGCCACGAGGATTACCAGATCGTCGGCATCGAGCGGCGCCACTTCAGCGATCGCGAAACGGCGCAGGCCGCGCTGGGAGCGGGCGCATGATGCCCTGGACGCTCGATGAACTCGTGCGCGGCTCGCCAGGCCGGCTGGTGGGCGAGAACCGCAGCTTCCACAGCGTGTCGACCGATAGCCGCAGCCTGCAGGCGGGTGCGCTGTTCGTTGCGCTCGACGGCCCCAATTTCGATGGCCATGACTTCGTTGCTGCAGCGGCGCAGCGCGGCGCCGCAGCGGCGCTGGTCGCTCGCGCGTTGCCGCTCGACCTGCCGCAAGTCATCGTCGCCGATCCCCTGGCGGCGCTGTCGCGCTTCGCGCGCGCATGGCGCAGGCAGTTTTCCATCCCGCTGATCGGGATAACCGGCAGCAATGGCAAGACCACGACCAAGGAATTGATCGGGTCGATCCTGTCGCGGCTGGGCCCCACCTTGGTGACGCGCGGCAATCTCAACAACCACATCGGCGTGCCGCTGATGCTGATGGAGTTGACCGCCGCTCATCGTTACGCGGTCATCGAGATGGGGGCAAACCATCAAGGAGAAATCCGCCACCTGGCCGGAATCGCCGAGCCGACCGTCGGCGTCGTCACCAACGCGGGGGCGGCACATCTGGAAGGCTTCGGCAGCCTGGCGGGCGTGGCCGAGGCCAAGGGCGAGCTGTTCCAGTCCCTGCCGCCCGAAGGTGTCGCAGTCGTCAATGCCGATGATGTCTTTGCCGGCGTCTGGCGCGATTCGAGCACGGCCGAGCGTGTCTTGAGTTTCGGTTTCGAGCAGCCGGCGGACGTCATGGCGCACAAGGTGCGCGCGGCCAATGATGCGGGTGCCTTTCGTATCGACTTCGACCTGGTCACCCCTTATGGCACGCAGGCGACGACCCTTGCGCTGGGTGGGCTGCACAATCTGCGCAATGCCCTGGCGGCGGCGGCGGCGGCCTGCGCCGTCGGCGCGCAGCCGGAGCAGATCGCCGCTGGACTGGCCGCGGTCAGGGCCGTTGCCGGTCGACTCCAGATCAAGCCTGCGATCCACGGCGCGTCCATCGTCGACGACTCCTACAACGCCAATCCAAGCTCGCTCAAGGCGGGGCTGGATGTCTTCTGCACGCTGGGCGGGGACAAGCGTGCGCGCTGGCTGGTGTTGGGTGAGATGAGGGAGTTGGGCAACAACGCCGACGAGCTGCATGCGCAGGTCGGCCGCTATGCGCGCCAGGTCGGTATCGATCGGCTGCTGGCGATCGGCGAGGGTGCGCGTCACGCGGTCGAGGCCTTCGGCCGTGATGGGCAATGGTTCGCGGACATCGAGACACTGATCGATGAGGCCCGCCGTTCCCTGGCGGCCGCGGATGCACCGGTAGCGATGCTGGTCAAGGGCTCGCGCTCCAATCGCCTGGAGCGCTTCGTCGCCGCCCTGAGCGCCGGTGCCAACGGCCACACCGAAGCGTCCGCAACCAAGGAAGCGTAAGCGTGCTGCTGTATCTCGCCAAGCAACTTGCCCAGCTGGAATCGGCATTCCGCCTGTTCAACTACTTGACCATGCGCGCCATCCTGGCGGCGCTGACCGCATTGTTGATTTCATTCCTGGTCGGTCCGTGGATGATTCGCAAGCTGTCGCACAATCAGATCGGGCAACGCGTGCGCAACGACGGCCCGCAATCGCACCTGCCCAAGGCGGGCACGCCGACGATGGGAGGTGCGCTGATCCTGGTCGCGATCTGCTTCAGTACCTTGCTGTGGACGGATCTGGCCAACCGATTCGTCTGGATCGCGCTGTTGACCACCTTGGCATTCGGGCTGATCGGCTTTTGGGATGACTACCTGAAGCTCGTGGTCGGCAACAGTCGCGGGCTGATCGCGCGCTACAAGTACTTCTGGCAATCGGTCGCCGGGCTGAGTTGCGCCCTGGCGTTGTTCTATACCGCCAAGTCACCGGCCGAGACTGCCTTGTACGTGCCGTTCTTCAAGAGCGTCATGGTGCCGCTGGGCTACGGCTACATCCTGCTGACCTACCTGGTGGTCGTCGGCAGCAGCAATGCGGTCAATTTGACGGACGGTCTGGATGGGCTCGCGATCATGCCGGCCGTTCTGGTCGGCGGCGCACTGGGAGTATTTGCTTATGCCACAGGCAATGCGGTCTTCTCGGGTTATCTCGGCATACCTTTCATCGAAGGCACAGGTGAAATCCTGGTGTTCTGCTCGGCGCTCGTCGGCGCGGGGCTCGGCTTCCTCTGGTTCAATACCTATCCCGCGCAAGTGTTCATGGGTGATGTCGGCGCGCTCGCGCTTGGTGCGGCACTAGGCATCGTGGCGGTGATCGTGCGCCAGGAGATCGTGCTGTTCATCATGGGCGGTGTATTCGTGATGGAAACGATCTCGGTGATGCTGCAGGTGGCCTCCTACAAGCTCACCGGCAAGCGAATTTTCCGCATGGCGCCGATCCATCACCACTTCGAGCTCAAGGGCTGGGCCGAGCCGAAGGTCATCGTGCGCTTCTGGATCATTTCCGTGATCCTGGTGCTGGTGGGATTGGCGACGTTGAAGGTGCGCTGAGCCGTGATGCCCAATCATCCATCGAGCCGCACCATGACGACCTCGCCGCAAGCCGCGGTCGGACGGACGATCGTGGTCGGCCTGGGCCGGACCGGAATGTCGTGCGTGCGCTACTTGCATGCGCGCGGCCTGGAGTTCGCGGTCACCGACAGCCGCAGCGCGCCGCCCGAGTCGGCGGCGCTGGAGCGCCTGGCGCCGGACGTGGAGGCGCGTTTCGGTGGCTTCGATCAGGCATTGCTGGAAGGCGCCTCGCGAGTCATCGCGTCCCCCGGCGTGCCGCTGACGGAGCCGTTCATGTCGCGCGCGGCCGAGCGCGGTATCCCCATCGTCGGCGACATCGAGCTGTTTGCGCGCGAGGCGCGGGCGCCGATCGCCGCCATCACGGGTACCAACGGCAAGAGCACGGTGACGACCCTGGTGGCGCAGATGATGGCGGCCGCGGGCCGGCAGGCACTCGCCGGCGGCAATCTCGGGCGGCCGGCGCTCGACTTGCTGGATGACCCGCTGCCGGATTTTTATGTATTGGAGCTGTCCAGCTTCCAGCTCGAGACCACTCATTCATTGAGCGCCGCGGCGGCGGCCGTGCTCAACGTGACGCCTGATCACATGGATCGATACGCGACGCCGGCGGCGTATGCGGCGGCGAAAGCGCGCATCTTCGAGCGCTGCGCCGCGGCGATCGTCAATCTCGACGATCCGGTGGTCCGCGCCATGCCGCGATCCGCCTCGCGGGTGCTTGGATTCAGCCTGCACGCGGATCCGGCGGCGGATTACCACGCGCAGGCGCGCCGGGATGAGAATCCCGGAGCAGGCCAGGGAGCAGGCCTGGATGCGCGCGGTGAAGTTCCAGAGGACGGCGAGGTCGTGCTCATGAGTGGGCGCGAGGCGCTGGCGCGGATGTCGCAATTGAAGATCGCCGGCCTGCACAATGCCGCGAACGCGCTGGCGGCATTGGCGATATGCGATGCCCTGCAGCTGCCGCGCGCCGCCTGCCTGGACGCCCTGCAAGCGTTTCCCGGGCTGCCGCATCGCTCGCAATGGGTCGCCGACGTGCGCGGCGTGCGCTACGTGAACGATTCCAAGGGCACCAACATCGGCGCCACCCTGGCGGCGGTGACTGGCCAGCCGGGGACCCTGATATTGATCGCCGGCGGCCAAGGCAAAGGGCAGGACTTCGCCCCGCTGGCCCAGGCCTTTCGCGGCAAGGTCCGGCATGCGGTGCTGATCGGCCGGGATGCGACACAGATCGAGGCGGCCGTGCGCGGCGTATCGACGACGCAGTTGGCACAGGACATGGATCAGGCGGTGCAATGCGCGGCGCGCGTGGCGCGCGCGGGCGAGACGGTGCTGTTGTCGCCGGCCTGTGCCAGCCTGGACATGTTTCGCGACTACGGGCATCGCGGCGACGCCTTCGCGGCTGCCGTGCGCAGGTTGCCGGCATGAGCGCGCTGCCCCTGACGTTCGCCCGCTCGCATGCCCGGCCGCGGCACTTTGCGTTCGACGGCGTGTTGCTGCTGAGCGTCGCCGGCCTGCTGCTGATCGGCCTGGTGATGATGACCTCGGCGTCCATCTCCATTGCCGATCGGCAACTGCAGGAGCCGTTGCATTTCCTGGAGCGGCAATTGACGGGCGTCGTGCTGGGCCTGCTGGCGGCTGCGTTCGCGATGTCGATTCCGACCTCGGTCTGGGAGCGCCTGGGTGTGCCGATGATGCTGCTGGCCTTTGCGCTGCTGATCATCGTGCTGGTGCCGGGAATCGGACGCGAGGTCAACGGCAGCCGGCGCTGGCTGCGGGCCGGATTCATGAATTTTCAGGTCTCCGAGCTGGCGCGGGTGTTGATGCTCATTTACCTGGCCAGCTACGTGGTGCGCCGGCAGGCGGAGTTGAAGGATGAGTTGAAAGGGTTCCTGAAGCCGCTGGGTGTGCTGATGGGGGCCGCCGCCCTGCTGCTGCTGGAGCCTGACTTCGGTGCAGCGACCGTGCTGATGGCGACGGGACTGGGCGTGTTGTTCCTGGCGGGCGTGAAACTGCGGCACTTCATCGCGCTGGTCACGCTGGCCGCCGGGGGGATGGCGATCGTCGCGGTGACCTCCGCCTATCGCTTGAAACGCCTGACGACGTTCATGGATCCATGGGCCGATCCGTTCAACTCGGGCTTTCAGTTGACTCAGTCCTTGATCGCGATCGGGCGCGGGGAGTTGTTCGGCGTCGGACTGGGCGCCAGCGTGCAGAAGCTGTTCTACCTGCCCGAGGCGCATACCGACTTCGTGTTCGCAGTGCTGGCCGAAGAGCTGGGGCTGATCGGCGTGGTGATGACGCTCGCCTTGTTCGTGCTGGTGGTGTGGCGGGTGTTCAACATCGCGCGCATGGCGGCGGCGGCGGGGCTGCCCTTCCAGGCGTACTGCGCCGGGGCCTTCGGGATCTGGCTGGCGCTGCAGACGTTCATCAATGTGGGAGTGAATCTGGGGCTGCTGCCTACCAAGGGGCTGACCCTGCCGCTGATGTCCTACGGCGGCTCGAGCATGCTGGTCACATTGGGGTGGATCGGGCTGATCATGCGCATTCACCACGAAGCAAGCACTGCCGGACGGCTTGCCGTGCCGCGCCGCGAGCGTACGCCATGAGTGGTACCCGGGGCGGCACGGTCTTGATCCTGGCGGGCGGTACCGGCGGACATGTATTTCCGGCGCTGGCCGCCGCCCGGGTATTGCGCGAGCGCGGGTATGAGCCGGTGTGGCTGGGCACCCAGCGCGGCCTGGAAGCGAAGCTGGTGCCGATGCAGCAGATCGAGATGGAGTGGATCACGGTGAGCGGCCTGCGCGGCAAAGGCTTCGGCGCATGGTTGGCCGCGCCGTTCAAATTGTCGCTGGCGGTCTGGCAAAGCCTGCGGGTGATTCGCCGTCACCGTCCGGTCGTGGTGCTGGGCGCCGGGGGATTCGTCTCGGGCCCGGGCGGCGTGGCTGCCTGGCTGACTCGCCGGCCGTTGGTGATTCATGAGCAGAATGCCGTGGCAGGCATGACCAACCGCATTCTGGCGCGGCTGGCACGGCGGGTGCTGGCGGCATTTCCCTCCAGCTTTCCGCCGGGCACGCGCGCCGAACTGGTGGGCAATCCCGTGCGGCGGGAGATCGTCGCCCTGCCCCCGCCGGCGCCGCGCTTTGCGCAGCGTCGCGGCGTCTTGCGCCTGCTGGTGTTCGGCGGCAGCCAGGGCGCGGCGCGCTTGAACGCCGTGGTACCGGCAGCCCTGGCAATGATCGATGCGGCGCGGCGCCCACAGGTGATCCACCAGGCCGGCGAGCGACACCTGGCGCAGGCTCGGGACATGTACGCCAAGCACGACGTGGAGGCCGACGTGCGCGCCTTCATCGACGACATGGCGCAAGCCTACGGCTGGGCCGACCTGGTCGTCTGCCGCTCGGGTGCGTTGACGGTCGCAGAGGTCGCGGCGGCGGGCCTGCCCGCGATCTTCGTGCCGTTCGCGGCGGCGGTCGACGACCACCAGACTTTGAATGCGAAGTTCCTGGTCGATGCGCAGGCGGCCATCACGATATCGGAGAAGGCGTTGACGCCGCTGCGACTGGAGACCGAGTTGGAAGCATTGATCGAGGCCGGACGCGAGCGCTTGTCCGAGATGGCCACGCGCGCTCGCGCGCTCTCGATCGCGGACGCCGATGTGCGACTCGCCGAGGCATGCATTGCCGCCGCGGGAGGCGCCGCCATTGCTGCGGGAGGCGCCCCATGAGTAGCGATCGCATGCGCCGTATCAATCGCATCCACTTCGTCGGCATCGGCGGCAGCGGGATGGGTGGCATCGCCGAGGTGCTGTTGAACCTCGGGTATCAGGTGCAAGGCAGCGACCTGAAGTCCAATGCGGTCACGCGCCGCCTGGCGCGACTGGGAGCGCAGGTCATGCTGGGCCACCAGGCGGATCATGTCGGCGCGGCCGACGTGCTGGTCGTCTCCAGCGCCGTGCAGCCGGACAATCCTGAAGTCGTGGAGGCGCAGGCGCGCCGCCTGCCGATCGTGCAGCGTGCGGAAATGCTCGGCGAGTTGATGCGTTTTCGTTACGCGATCGCAGTCGCAGGCACGCACGGCAAGACCACGACCACCAGCATGCTCGCTTCGATCCTCGCCGAAGGCGGCCTGGATCCGACATTCGTGATCGGTGGGCGCTTGAAGAGCACGGACAGCAATGCACGCCTGGGCACCGGCAAGTACCTGGTCGCGGAAGCGGACGAGAGCGATGCCTCGTTCATGCATTTGCAGCCCATGATGGCGATCGTTACCAACGTGGACCAGGATCACCTGGGGACGCACGAGGGCGATTTCGAGCGCCTGAAGCAAAGCTTCATCGATTTCCTGCACAACCTGCCGTTCTACGGGCTGGCGGTCGTGTGCGCCGACGATGCGGTGGCCGCCAGTCTGGCCGAGAGAATTTCGCGGCCGTTCGTTACCTACGGCATCGACAGCGACGCGGACATTCGTGCGGTGGACATCGTGCGCGACGGGTTGCGGACCGGATTCCAGGTCCGCCGCCGGGGCGCCACCGCGTTGGCGATCCAGTTGAATCTGCCGGGCACTCATAATGTGCTCAATGCACTGGCGGCGATCGCGGTCGCCAGCGAGTTGGGGGTTGCGGATGGCGCAATCCAGTCGGCGCTGGCGGGCTTCCACGGCGTGGACCGTCGGCTGCAACAGTACGGCGACATCCAGACCGCGGCCGGACGCGTCACCTTGATCGACGATTACGGCCATCACCCGACCGAACTGGCGGCGACGCTGGAGGCGATCCGCCAGGGTTGGCCGCGCCGCCGCATCCTGCTGGCCTTCCAGCCGCATCGCTATACCCGCACGCGCGATTTGCTGGATGACTTCGCGCGCGTGCTGGCGGGCGTCGACGCCTTGATTGTGACGGAGGTTCATGCGGCCGGCGAAGCGCCGATCGCGGGGGCGGACGGCAAGGCGATCTGTCGTGCGATTCGCTCGCATAGCCGTGTCGAGCCGGTCTTCATCGAGAAGACCGAGGATCTGCCGCAAGCATTGATTCGGATCGCCCGCGATGGAGACGTGATCGTGACCATGGGTGCCGGCAGCATCGGCGCCATGGCGGCCGAACTGCCGGCTCGGCTGGCGGCCGCGCAAGCCGAGCCCGAAGCCGATGCGAGGTGCCCATGAACGCGCTGGCGCTGCCGCCGGACATTGCAACGCGCGTACTGCGCGATGAGCCGATGTCGCGGCACACCTCATGGCATGTCGGCGGTCCGGCGGATCTGTTCTTCAAGCCGCTGGACGTAGCCGACCTGGCGCAGTTCCTGCAAAGCCTGGAGGCCTGCACGCCGATCCTCTGGATCGGCCTGGGCAGCAACTTGCTGGTACGCGATGGCGGTATTCGCGGCGCGGTCGTCGATACCCATGGCGCGCTCGGGGAACTCGAGCGCCTCGATGAGCACGAGGTGTGGTGCGCAGCCGGTGTCTCGTGCGCCAAGCTTGCCCGGCAATGCATCAAGTGGGGTCTGGGCCCGGCGGAGTTTTTCGCCGGCATTCCGGGCACGCTCGGCGGCGCGCTGGCGATGAACGCCGGCGCCTTCGGCGGCGAGACCTGGTCGCATGTGATGCGGGTCGTGACCTTGGATCGCGAGGGCGTGCGGCGCGAACGGCCGGCGAGCGACTATCAGGTGAGCTATCGGCATGTGGTCGGTCCCGCGAACGAGTGGTTCCTGGGTGCGCGCTTGCGCTTCGAGATCCGGCCGGGGGTGAGCAAGGACGATATCCGCATGCTGCTTGCCCGCCGCAAGGCGACGCAGCCGATCGGCGAGTGGTCCTGTGGTTCAGTCTTCACCAACCCGCCCGGCGATCATGCGGCGCGGCTGATCGAGGA
>JBEBRC010000027.1:0-21967 GCA_040395055.1 Steroidobacter denitrificans | reverse complement strand
GGCATCGAAGCGCAATGGATCACGAATCATGCCCAGGGCGTCCCGCCATTGATCGCCATCCACGGTCCGCTGGCGAATCGCCATGCCGGCTGAACCGCCGGCCGATCGCGGCCTGCGAGCCTCATGGGAACGATCGGCGCCACGGCGATAGGGCGCGGTGCCGAGTCGACTTGCAAGCCGCACCCAGGCAGGGCAACGTAGCGTGCCCAGGCGCGGATTTGCGCCGCCATCGGACCTGTTCAATGGGCAATCGCCTTTCCAAGATCTACACCCGCACCGGCGATGACGGTACCACTGGCCTGGGCGACGGCTCGCGCGTCGACAAGACGCACGCGCGTATCGAGGCCTACGGCACGGTCGATGAAGCAAACAGCACCATCGGCGTCATTCTCGGCGTACCGGATTTGCCGGCCGAGATCGTCGCGGCGCTGACGCGCATACAACACGAATTGTTCGACCTGGGTGGCGAGCTGGCGGTGCCCGGTTATCGCGCCATCAAGGCGGAGCACGTGGCGGCGCTCGAGGAATGCCTGGACCGTCTCAACCAGCCTCTGCCGCCGCTGAAGGAATTCATCCTGCCCGGCGGCGGCCCCGCCGCGGCGGCGTGCCACCTGGCGCGCGCGATCACCCGCCGCGCCGAGCGTTGCGCCTGGACGCTGGCGAAGCAGGAGCCGGTGGCACCGGAGGTCACCGGCTACCTGAACCGCCTGTCCGATTTGCTGTTTGTCATGGCACGCGTACTCGCCCGCCACGAACGCGGAGAAGAAGTGCTGTGGAAGCACCAAAGATAACCGCTGGTCCAGGTCGATCCGGCGCAACCGGCGCCCAGGTCAAACGTTCACTACCTCCTGGCGCCGCAGCCGGATCGTGATTTCCCGCTCCAGCGCATGCGAGACGACGAGCGTCGCTTGCAGCCGGTTCACCACTACCGGGCGCACCACCGCGCCGCGTACGGAATGCGTGATCATGAAGCTGTGATACTCGCCGGCGCGCATGGCCGCGAACTGCACCAGAATGTTCAGCGCCTGCGGCGGCTCGCCGGCGGCGTTGATTCGCTCGTCGCAGATCACCAGGAAGGCTTGATCGGCCGCGACCGCCGAGAAAGCGCCGGCATTGCGCAGCTCATCGAGGAAGCCGCGAACCTGCCCGGCCACGCGCTCCCACACCGAACCGTTCCCCAACTCCAGCACGCACCAGCGGGTGCCGCGCTCGATCGCATTGATCGTGAACAATGCCAGTCGCCGCTGGGCAAGATACGACCAGTCCGAGGACCTGCTCGCGCCACAGGCCAAGGTACGCATCGCATGGCGTGCGCGCCGCGGCTGGCGCACCGCCTGCAGCACGTTTACCCCATGCGCGGCGAGCAGCCAGCGGTCCGCCTCGTTCAATTCCCTGCTCAGCCGGGTACCGGCCCGCAGCAGGGGTTCGGGCTCCGGGGTCGCAAACGCCGCCGAGACGGCATCACCGGTGCGCGATAGCAGGCCCGCCACGGCACCACCATTGCCAAACACTTCCATGCGCCCGCGCAGGCGGTCCATCGCCGTGATGCGAGGAAAAAACATCAAGGCGCTGTCGCTGTGGAAATTGAGCGCCTTCAGCGCGCAAGCCGCCTGCGCGGCGTTACCCCAGTGCGCGGCGGGATCGACGATCAGCATGGCGCGGATCTGACGACAGAAGCGCGCGGCGACCAGCAAGGTACTGACGCCGACATCGGTGGTGCGCGTCAGCGGCGGCACGTAGACGAAAGCGATGTTGTCGATACCCTTGAGCGCAAACAGGCCCGAACATCGAGCCGCCGAGCCGATCACATCATAGTCGGTGATCGCTCGCCCATCGCCGCCGTCGGGATTGGCGCTGACATATCCTACCGGCAGGTTCGTGCCGGGCATCAAGGTGCGATCGGGCCGCACCGTCGGCACTTCGCCGCGCACTCGCACCAGATTCGACTCCCGCAGCACCGTCGTCACGAAGCGCGGAGCGGTCCGATCGATCGTCAAGCCGCGGAACGTCTCTTGTTCTTCGATGCGCTCGGAGCCGGGGGCGCGGACACGCTGCACCACCAGGTTGAAGCGCTGGCGGTCGTCGGTCTCGATTTGATCGTAGTCGATCGATGCGCGCAGGAACTCCCGCGTGCCGGGCGCGCGCGCCTCCAGCCGCAGTGCTTCGCGCCCGCAGGACAGGGTCAAGGTGACCGGCACCGCGCCGTTCGCAACGCGTACCACGACCGCCTGCCGTCCGCCTTGCTCGAAGAAGTGCTCGATCGCGTACGAAAGCGGGCTGGGCTGCCACAGGCCGCCGAACTGCCGCTGAAAATCGGCAAAGCTGTCTACGACGACCGGCTGGTCCAACGGTCCACGCAAACTGCGGCCGACAAAAGCAGTGAGCTGCGCGCATACACGCGCAATCGGCTGTTGCGCGCCAGGCGATTCAACAATCTCGATACCTGCGAGCGGACGCCCGGGCACCTTGAGGTCTCCGCTGGTTTTTATGGGCTCTAACTTAGCACACCATCGAGGCTTGGGATGCCCTGCCGGCGCGCGACGCGCGAGCGTCGGAATTCTTTACGCTTTTCGAGTGCCGGCGCTGGAGGCGGGTGTGCGATGCATGGTCAAAGCGAGGCTGCGGCAAAGGTATCGCATGCAGCCATCGAGCCGGATTCGTAGCCACGCTTGAACCACTCCACCCGCTGCTGCGAGCTGCCGTGGGTGAACGACTCCGGCGAAACATAGCCCTGCGCCTGACGCTGCAGCCGATCGTCGCCGATTGCGCTGGCCGCATTCAAACCCTCTTCGATATCGCCCGCTTCCAGCAACTGCCGCGAACGATCCGCATCATGGGCCCAGATGCCCGCAAAGCAGTCCGCCTGCAGTTCCTGCCGCACCGACAGTTCATTCGCCTGCGCCGCGCTGGCCTGGCGGCGCGCCGCCATGTTGCGCTCGGAGATGCCGAGCAAGGTCTGTACGTGATGCCCGATCTCATGAGCGATGACATAGGCCTGCGCGAAATCGCCCGGCGCGCCGAAACGATGCTGCAGGTCCTCGTAGAAGGACAGATCGATATAGGCCTTGTGGTCGGCCGGGCAATAGAAGGGGCCGACGGCCGCCTGCGCAAAGCCGCAAGCCGACTCCACCGCTCCGGAAAAAAGCACCAGGCCCGGTTCCTCGTAGGTGCGGCCCGCGGCCGAGAATATCTCGCCCCAGGTCTGTTCCGTGTCGGCCAGCACCACAGAGATGAACTCCCGCAGCTGCTGCTCCGCCGCGGATTCCTGGTATGGCACGTTCTGCGACTGCACGCTCTGCTGCGGCAGGTTCTGCAATACGACGGCGGGGTCCTGGCCGAAATACACCGCGATCAGCGCCAGCACGATCGTGCCGAGCCCGATACCGCCTGCCTTGCCGAGGCGTACGCCGCGGCGATCCTCGACGTTTCGACTGCCTCGGCGCCCCGACCAACGCATGCTCGATCTCCCGCGTTAGCGCGAGCCCGCGCCGCCGCCGGCGGCCTTTGCCGCGGGCCGGGTGGCAGCGGGCGCTTTCTTGGGTAGCGGGGTACCGGAGAGCGCCGCATCGAACTCCTCGGCCGTCACCAGCAGTTCATTCTTGCCATCCCAGTTCGCCCCCTCCGGCAGCCGGTTCTCGACATGACGCGCCGCCGACACGAAGGAATCGGTCGTGACGTCCGGCCGGGAGATCGGCAGCGCGATGCCTCGCGGCCGGGCCACCATCTCATCGACCAGCTCCAGGTCGATCGCGGCGCCATGCTGCTTGATCTGGTGCCACATTTCATCGGAGATTGCTGCATTCAACAGCGTATCGGCAGCGGCTGGGTGTTCGCGCTCGTCATCCTCCAGCACCGGGAACGCCTGCACGTACAGCGAGTCCCCCTGCCAGCCGAAGACGAAGGGTTGATTGACCACGGTCACTTTGGTGCCGACGCCGATTTCCCCGAACAGCTGATCGATGTCTTCCGGATAGAAGCGAATGCAGCCGTGACTGGAGCGCATGCCGACCCCGTAGGGCTTGTTGGTACCGTGCATGAGATAGGCCGGCCAGCCCAGCATCATCTTGTAGGCGCCCAAGGGATTGTCGGGACCAGGCGGAACCCGGGCGGGCAGCGGATCGCCGGCCAAGGCGTGTTCCTTGCGCACCGACGCTGGCGGCACCCAGGAAGGATTCTTTACCTTGGCCGTCACCTTGGTCGTGCCCAGCGGGGTCTCCCAGCCGACCTTGCCGATGCCGATCGGATGAGTAATGACCGTCCGCAGCGCTTCGTCCTGCTTCGGTTTCGGGAAGTAGTACACCCGCAATTGCGCCAGATTGATGACGACGCCTTCGCGCGGCGCATCCGGAAGCACGAACTGTGTCGGCAGTACGATCGCGCGTCCCACGCCAGGCAGCCACGGATCCACACCCGGATTCGCACGCACGATTTCCTCGTAGCCCAGGTTGAAGCGTCTTGCGATGTCGGACAAGGTGTCCTCGCCCTCCACGTGCGTGACCTGCAGGCTGCCCACGACGTTGTCGTTCTCGGGATCGAACTGGAACTGATGCGTCGCCAACGGCGCATGGATATCCGGTGCGGCGGGCGGCGGCGGCGGCGGCTCGACTTCCTGCGGCTGCAGCAACTGACAACCTGCGGCGGCAAGCAGAGCCGACAGGGCGGAAATACGGCAGATCAGCGTTTTCATGGGGTGATTATGACCCGATTGATGCGCTCGACGGAACCCAGCCCGCATTGCCGGTGACATCCAGGCCGGGCTTGCCGCCAAATCAGGCCATCGAGCCACGCTAGAGCACGATCGGGCGATCCGGCAGTTCGTTGCGATCCAGGCTAGGGTAATGCCGCGCAATCAATTCGCCCACTTCCCGAATGCCTTCCGTGAGCGCCTGCTTTCTGTCGCCATTCGCAAACAGTTGCTCCATGCGGCGGCACACGGCGCGCCATTCCTGCGCGGTCACTCGTGCATTGAACCCGCGATCCGCCACGATCTCCACGTCATGGTCGGCCCACAGCACATAGATGAGCACTCCGTTGTTCGCCTCGGTATCCCACACGCCAAGCTGGGCGAAGACCTGCAGTGCCCGCGCGCGCGCACTGACGCGACGTATCAGTTCACTGGCGCCGAAGTGGCCTTCGATGGCTACCCTGATCTCTCCTCCATGGACGCGCTCGCTATGCGCGATGCTGCGCTCGATCGCATTCAGCGTCTCGTCGTCGAAAGCGCGCTGCAGCCGCCAGGGGGTTGAGCTCAGATGACGCAGGACGCGAACGAAGTTCATGTCGACACTCACAACGGATTCACCAACGGCCCGTGGCGCCACCGCCGCCGAAGCTTCCGCCGCCGCCGCTCCAGCCACCTCCGCCACCGCTCCAGCCGCCACCGCCACCACTCCAGCCCCCCGGGCGCCGCGGGCCGCGCGAATTGGTCCAGCCCGAACCGCCTCCGCCGCCGATCAGGGTGAACAGGAATGCGATCACTGCCGCCCCCAGCGATACCGCCAGCGCGCTGGTCAGCACCCACACCAGCAAACCAGCCAGGCCGGCGGTCAGCGAGGCGCCCCCGAGCGTGCCCAGCAGTTGCTTCAGCAAGCCGCCACCCACGAATACCAGCAGCAGCAACAGCGGCCACATCGACCCGATCCCTGTATCCGGCCGATCGCCGGGCGCGGAGACCGGCAGCGGCTCGCCCTCGACCAACGCCATGATACGACTCACGCCCTGCTCGAGACCGCCGTAGTAATCGCCGTCGCGAAAGCGCGGCACGATGACTTGGTCGGTAATGCGATTGGCAATGGCATCCGGCAACACGCCCTCCAGGCCATAACCGACCTCGATGCGTACCGCGCGATCGTTTTTCGCCACCAGTAGTAGCAGGCCATCGTCCACGCCCTTGCGCCCCGGTCGCCAGCTCTCCACCACCCGTATCGAATACTGTTCGATTGTTTCAGGCTGCGTCGTCGGCACCAGCAAGACGACGATCTGGCTGCCGTGCTGCGCTTCGAATTCATTCAATCGCTGCTGCAGCGCCGCGGTCTGCGGCGTCGTGAGCGTTTGAGTGAGATCGGTGACAGGCCCTTGGGGACGGGGTACGGCCACTTCGCCGAAAGCGGCTTCGCCCAGTGCGATGCCCAACGCGAGGCCCAGGCACAACAGCGCGTACCAGATGGATGCCCTGCCGCGGCGGCGTGCAGCCCATGCGGCAGGGTGGAATCGAGCGGCTGGAATCATCGGCCGCTCAACGCCCATCGCGGCCCGGCCGGCAATGCCGCGGCGCGCCAACGCTCCCTGGCATGGAACGGCCGACTCAATCGTTGCCAACCGGATTCGCGGGCGCCTGCGCCGGGCCTGAGAAGTCGACCGCCGGCGGCCGGGCCAGGCCGGCCTCATCCTCGACCGTGAAGTTGGACTTGGTTTCGTGGCCGAAGACCTTCGCGGTCAAGTTCGAGGGAAACGATCGAACCGTGATGTTGTAGGCCTGCACGGCGTCGATGTAGCGCTTGCGCGCCACGGCAATACGGTTCTCGGTGCCTTCCAGCTGGGCGGTCAGATCGTTGAAGCCCGAAATCGATTTCAGATCCGGATAGCGCTCGACCACCAGCATCAGCCGCGACAAGGCCGAACTCAGCTCGCCCTGCGCCGCCTGCCATTGCTGGAACGCCTGCGGATTCTCGATCAATTCGGGCGTCACCTGGATCGACGTCGCCTTGGCGCGCGCCTCCACCACGCTATCCAGGATGTCCTTCTCCGCCGCCACGCCGCCCCTGACGGTGTTGACCAGATTGGGCACCAGGTCGGCACGGCGCTGATACTGGCTCAGCACCTCCGACCAGGCGGACGTGACCTGCTCGTCCTGCTGCTGCAGCGTGTTGTAGCCGCAACCCGCAAACAGCGCGCTCAGCATGGCGATCACAGCAATACGAAAACCACGCATACGTATTTCCTTGCCTGTCAATCGACGAACCATAGGCCAGGTTCCACCGCCATGACGCAGCAGGCTACCAGATGGTGACCCGCTCGGCCGCCGGCAAGTACATCCTGTCGCCAGGCTTGACACCGAAGGCCTGGTAGAACTGAGGCATATTGGCGACGACCACGTTGGTACGATACTCGCTCGGGCTGTGCGGATCGGTCAGCAGCCGCTTGCGCAGTTCGTCCTCGCGATACTTGCGCGCCCAACCCTGCGCCCAGCCGATGAAAAAGCGCTGCTCCCCCGTGAAACCGTCGATGACCGGCGCCGGCTTGCCATTCAAGGACAGCTGGTAGGCGCGCCAGGCCATCGTCAACCCGGCCAGGTCCGCGATGTTCTCGCCCATGGTCAGGTCGCCGTTGACATGCGTTCCCGGAAACGGAGTCAGCGCATCGTACTGGGCTCCCAGCTGCCGTGCCCGGCGACTGAACTCCTCGTTGTCTGCCGCCGCCCACCAGTCCTGCAGATTGCCGGCGCCATCGTAGCGCCGGCCCTGGTCGTCGAACCCATGGCTGATCTCGTGGCCGATCACTGCCCCGATCGCACCATAATTGACCGCATCATCGGCGCCGACGTCAAAGAACGGCGGCTGCAGGATCGCAGCCGGAAAGGCGATCTCATTCGATGGCGGATTGTAATACGCGTTGATGGTCTGCGGCGTCATGAACCACTCGGTGCGGTCGATCGGCCCGCCCAGCTTGCGCAGGTTGCGCTCGAATATCACCGCCGCCGCACGCATCTCGTTGCCGATCAAATCGTCGCGCCTGACCTCCAACGCCGACCAGTCGCGCCACTGATCCGGATAGCCGATCTTGGTCGTGAACTGCTCCAGCTTGGCATGCGCCTTTTGTTTCGTTTGCGGTGTCATCCATGCCAGCGAATCGATGCCCGCGGCATAGGCTTGCATCAGATTTCCGACCAGTTCATCGATGCGCTGCTTTGCTTCCGGCTTGAAGTGGCGCTCCACATACAGCTTTCCGAGCAGATCCCCGATCGCGCCCTCGACCGTGTCCACGCCGCGCTTCCAGCGCGGCTTCAATTCCTCGATGCCCGAGACCGTGCGTTGATGGAAATCGAAGTGCAGCTGCACGAATCGGGCAGGCAGGTCCGGGGCGTAGGTGTTGAGCAGTTTGTAACGAAAGTATGCCCGCCAGTCGGCGACGGGCGTTTGCGCGACCAGTCGATCGAGAGCCTCGAAGTAACTCGGCTGCGTGACGATGATCGCCGGCACCTTGGCCGCCGGAACCTGCGCCCCGGCCAGGAACGCAGGCCAGTCGAATGACGGCATCAACTTGGCCAGCGCCGCCATCTCATAGCGGTTGTAGGTTTTCTCGGCGTCGCGATTCTGCACCCGCGTCCAATGCGCGTCGGCCAGCCGCGACTCGATCGAGAAAATCTTCCCGGCCGCGTCTGCGGCATTCGGGGTGTCGGCTGCCGCCAGCAGCTCCTCGATGTAGGTACGATACTTCTCGCGGACACCCTTCAGCCGCGCCTCGTCGGACAAGTAGTAGTCGCGATCCGGCATGCCCAGGCCGGTCTGGTACACGATGCTGGCATACTCGCTCGAGTTCTTTTCGTCGATCGCAATGAAGAAAACGAATGGCTGCGCCACGAACAGGCGCTGGCTGTGCCCGATGTAGCGCGCGACATCCTGCCGCGACGCCAAGGCGTCGATGCGTGCCAGCTCATCGTGCAACGGCGCCAGGGCGCGCGTGTCGATCGTCGCCTCGTCCATGAAGCTGGCATAGAAATCCCCTACTTTCTGCAAATCGCTTCCCGCCGGGGCATGCGCTTGCGAGGCCTGATCGAGAATCTCGTGCAGGTCTCGCTGCGCCGCTTCCTCCAGCATGGTGAAGGTGCCGTAATTGGAGCGATCCGCCGGGATCTGGGTCGTCGCCAGCCACTGGCCGTTCACGAAATGAAAGAAATCATCCTGTGGCCGTACCGAGCGATCGATATTCCGGATCAAGACGCCCGAGTGCAGCGCAGGTCCATCGGCTTGCGCGGCTGCACCATCGCGGCCTGGCTCCACCCCGCCGCCGACCGGTTGATTCGAGCAACCAATGATCATGATCGAAGCACATAGAGCCGGCCACAGCGTTTTCAAGCCTGGTTTCGCGTTCATGAATTCCCCGTCACTTCGTTTGCCGTCCAAGCCGCAGGTACAGCGGCCATATCACTGACCGCTGCCTGCCGCCGCGGTTCAAATCCGCCTCGCCCCCGGCCGCCACCGCCCCCTCGGGCTGCTCGTCCGAGGCGTTCCAGTGCGCCGCGATCTGCCGCCGCAGCGGCGGCAGCGGGTCGCGCCCCGTCGCACGGATATACCTCTGTACCGCCGACCAGGTGCCGACATAGCCCATGAACTCATCCAGGTCCCACCGCAGGCCCATTTCGAAGGCCGGTGCGGCGATCTCTTCCCAGGGAAACGGCAGATCGCGATAGGCCGACTCGACATAGCGCCGTTCGGCAGGCCAGTAGCGACCGATCTCCTCCTGGTAGAATCGCTGGACGCAAGCGTCGACCGAAGCGTTCACTCGCGCCAGATCGTAGGTCCACGCCGCGACCACACCTTGCGGCCGCAGGACACGCGCTGCCTCGGCGTTGAAACGCTCATGATCGAACCAATGCACCGCCTGGGCCACGACCAGCAGATCGACGCAGTGGGTCTTGACCGCGAACTGCTCGGCCAGGCTGCCAAGATAGCAAACGCGCGCATGAGGCTGGGCGCTACGCAACTGCGCCGCGCTGGCGTCACAGGCCAGGACCTGCCGGTAGTGCCGTGCCAGTCCGATCGCTGCCTGGCCGCTCCCGGTGGCGCAATCCAGCGCCAGGTCGCGGGTGGCGGTCAGCGACGCCAGAAAATCGAACAAGGACGCCGGATATCCCGGGCGATAGCGAGCATAGGCTTGCGAGTGGCCCGAAAAATGATCTTTGAACGACACGTTCCTCCTGCCATCGACAGCAACGATCGACGAACGGCACCACGCCGGTCACGACTCGTATCTTACGCCGACCACGTAGTAGGTTTTCACTCCGCCGGGCGCATCGACTCTCACTTCATCGTCGAGCGTCTTGCGCAGCAGCGCGCGCCCCAGCGGCGAATCGATGCTGAGGTAGCCCTGGCCGGCATCGAACTCGTCCGGGCCTACCAGGCGATACTCGAGCTCGACGCCTTGCTCGTCTTCGAGTTTGACCCAGGCGCCAAAGAACACGCGCGAGCGGTCCGCCGGCGGCTTGTCGACCACGACCATCCCCTCGAGCCGCTGCCGTAGAAAGCGGACCCGGCGGTCGATCTCCCGCAATTGACGCTTGCCATAGATGTATTCCGCATTCTCCGAGCGGTCGCCCTGCGCCGCGGCTTCCTGGACCGCTTGGGTGACCTGCGGCCGAAGCACTCGCCACAGATGGTCGAGCTCCGTCTTCATGCGCAACACGCCGGCCGGCGTAATGAACTTCGAACCCTTTGGTTGAGGCGGGCGATAACGAGACATGAGCGAATTGGCCACAGGCGGATGAGGCGGGACCTGATTTGGTCGGGTTGCCAGAAGAATTGTGCAGTCCTTCACGGCACGTACAGCTATCCGTGCCTAGTCTGCCATTCATGGGCATCAAGTATTACACGCACTTTTTGCTGCAAGAGCGCTCCGCCCGCGGCACCAGCGAATTCCGCGGCGTCGTCGAGGTGAGCCACGTACTGCGGCGCGGCGACCTGAAGGAAGCCGCATCGGTACTGGCGAAGAACTTCGAATGCGAGACCAAGGATATCAAGGTTATCCAGTGGTCGCGCCTGCATTGATCGATCGGTGCAGCATTTGCGCGACATGATTGTTCCTCAGCAGATCCCCTGGCGGGCTTTTGGTACCCCTCAGCCCGTTCGCCCCGAGCCGCAAGCTCGGGGCTTTTTTACTTCGTGCGCCTGTAGCGTGAAACACTTCACACCAATACGTTCTTGAACTGCCAAGGATCGCTGCGGTCCAGGTCCTCCTCGAACAACGTGCCGCGGTGGAACAGCGGCGTCCAGTCGCTGTAGCGACCCACGACCGGCCCCAGGTAGGGCAGGCAGATTTCCAGATTGCGGCGAAAGTCGATCTCATCGGGCTCGACCATGCCGCGATCGGGGTTCTCCATCGCCCAGATCATGCCCGAGAGCACTGCCGCGCAAACCTGCAGGCTGGTCGCCGTATTGTGCGGCGCCAACTGCCTGGCTTCCTGGATCGACAATTGCGAACCGAACCAGTAGGCATTCTTTTCGTGACCGGCGAGCAGCACGCCAAGTTCATCCATGCCGTCGATGATCTCCGGGTTGAGGATGCGCTTGCGATCCTGCATCTGCCAGTTGCGCCCCGCCAGCTCGTGCAGCGACAACACGGCATCGTCGCAAGGATGATAGGCATAGTGCACAGTGGGCCGATAAAGCACCTGCTGCGCCTGCACTCCTTCCCCGTACAGGGTCAGGTAATCCGAGACGGAAATCGATTCTCCGTGCGTGATCAGGAAGCCATGGAACATGCCGGCGTTCGGCGTCCAGGTGCGCACCTTGGTGCTCGCGCCCGGCTGCACCAGGTAGATCGCGTTACACCTGCCGAAGTCGTACTCTCGCCCCTGCACCGGCAGCCGCTTCTCGTGCGTACCCCAGCCGAGCTCCGCCGGCTGGCATCCCTCCCCGACAAAGCCATCGACCGACCAGGTATTGACGAACTCGCCGGCGCGCTTCGGTGTATTCGCAATCTGGGTATCGCGCTCGGCGACATGAATCACTTTCACGCCAAGCCTGTGCGCCAGTGCTGCCCACTCCCCGCGCGTGCGCGGGCCGTCCGTGCCCGCGCTCACCGACATGTCGGCGGCGAGATTCAACAGCGCCTGCTTCACCAGATGCGACACCAGGCCGGGATTCGCCCCGTGCGTGATCACCGCGGTCGGCCCCTGCTGCAATTGCGCCCGCAGTGCCAATGCTTGCTCGCGCAGGGCGTAGTTCGTGCGGCGCGCCGGCGGCAGATCCGGATCCGTGTAGCCCCCCAGCCAGGGCTCGATACAAGTATCCAGATACAGCGCGCCCTTCTCGTGCGCGAAGCGGATCAACGCCAGGCTCGAGACGTCGACTGCAAGATTCAGTAGAAAATCGCCTCGACCGAGCAGCGGCTCGAGCACCTGGCGATAGTTCTGCGGTGTCAGCGGCTCGACCATGAAATGGACGCCGTACTCGGCGGCCTCGGCCCGGCCCGATTCGTCCGCGGTGACGATGCAGATGCGCTGCGGGCGAATGTCGATGTGGCGCAGCACCAGCGGCAGCACGCCCTGCGCGATACTGCCGCAGCCGACGATGACCAGGCGGCCGGGGAAAGTGACGTATAGCGGATGGTCGGACATGGCAGTGCTCTTCGGGCATGAGGGCGCCGCGCGAGGCGGCGCCGTGAGTTGATTCCCTCGCCTCGCGCTGCCGCATCGAACCGCAGCGGCGGCAGCTGGTCCGCCTGCGTTCAGGCTCGCCAGTGCGGCGGATAGGTGCGGTCGAATCCGGGCAGCGCCTTGATGCGTTCTATCCATGCCGCGATCGCCGGGAACCTCGATTCCACCGGCAGCAGGCGCGTGCGCAATTCCTGCGCCTCCCGGCGCTCCAGGGTGCGAAGCAATACCTGGATGCCTGGAAACACGACGATGTCCGCGGCGGAGCATGCGTCACCGACCAGCCATGAAGAACTCGCCAGGCGAGCCTCGATCGTACGTGCCTCGGCAATCACATTGCCCAGCGCGCGCTCCACTTCCTCCATGCGGCCATCCATGCCCTGGAACAGGATGGTGTAGATGATCTTCTGGATATGCTCCTCCGCGTACCACTCGTACTCGCATATCACGCGCGTGATGGTCCCCGTCTCCTCGGCGGTACGACCGAACAAAGGCGGATCGGGCTGCTTGCGATCCAGGTAGTGCAGGATCGCGAGCGACTCGAAGCATACATAGTCGCCATCCTTGAGCACCGGCACCCGGCCGCGAGGATTCATTTGCAGCATCTGCGGCGATTTGTGCTCCTGCTTGGAGAACTCCACCAGATGCGAAACATAGGGCAGCTGCTTGTACTCCAGCGCCAGCAGCGCGCGCCACGAGTAAGGGCTGCCGCTCCCCCACCAAAGCTCCATTGCCATGTATTGCCCCTTACATATCCATAAGCTTGGCCATAAGCTTGGCCATGAGCGACGCGATTGTAACGGCGCCAGCCAGGATGCAGACTGCTTAAATGACCACCCTCCCCCATCCTCCTCGCTACCAGACGCTGATCGGCGCCGCCGAGCTCGGTGCCCACCTGGACGAACTGCGCTCCGGCCAGGCGCCGGCCCAAGCCTCTGAGGACTGGCTCATCGTCGACTGCCGCTTCGACCTCACAGCGCCGCAGGCAGGGGAAACTGCCTACCGCAATGGGCACATTCCGCTGGCGATCTACGCTCATTTGGATCGCGACCTGTCGGGGCCCCTCTCGCCCGCCAGCGGCCGGCATCCGCTCCCCGATCCCGATCGATTCGCCGCCACGCTGGGACGCTGGGGAGTTTCGCCCACGACCCAGATCATCGCCTACGATGCCGACAATGGCGCCTACGCCGCCAGATTGTGGTGGTTGCTGCGCTGGGTGGGGCACCGCCCGGTGGCCGTACTCGACGGTGGTTTCAAGGCCTGGCTGGCCGCGGGATTGCCCACCAGCACTGTGGTTCCCGCCCGCAGCGCCTCGCACTACGAGGTCCATCCCGATCGCGATGCCTGGCTGGATGCCGATCAGGTTGCACAGCGAATGCGGCGCGACGACTGGCGCCTGCTCGATGCGCGCGCGCACGAGCGCTTCACCGGCGCCATCGAGCCGCTGGACGCCGTCGGCGGCCATGTTCCGGGCGCGCTCAATCATCCTTTCGCCGACAACCTGTGCGGCGATGCGCGCTTCGCGCCGCCCGCCCAAATAAGGGAGCGCTTCAAGCGCTCGCAGGGCGATGTCGCCGACGATCATACGATCGTCATGTGCGGATCCGGCGTCACCGCCTGCCATCTGTTGCTGGCAATGGAGATCGCCGGCAAGCACGGCGCACGCTTGTATGCCGGTTCCTGGAGCGAGTGGATTCGAGACCCGTCGCGGCCCATCGCCGGCGCCGGGACGCAAACCGCATAGAAAACACCCCACCGGGCTTTGCTGTCGCCGGTAACAACATCCTTTGCTATCGTTCGCGCCCGCCGCGCACTCCCTGCCCATGACGAGGCCACCGCCTTGGAACCCGACATGAAACGATTCTTGCCCAACGTGCCGTGGACGACCGACGATGCGCTGGAGCTGTACCAGGTCCCGGCCTGGGGCAAAAACTACTTCAGCATCAATGCCGCAGGCCATGTAGTGGTCCGCCCCGATGCCACGGCCGAGCGGGAAATCGACCTGCTCGAAGTCGTCGAAGGGCTGCGAGCGCGCGATCTGACGACACCCGTGGTGGTGCGCTTCTCCGACATTCTGCGACATCGGCTGCGATGCCTGCACCGGGCTTTCGCCCAGGCCATAGCGGAAAACGACTATCAGAATCGCTACTGCGCCGTGTTCCCGATCAAAGTGAACCAGCAGCGACTGGTGGTCGAAGAGGTTTATCGCTACGGCGAGGAGTTCGGCTTCGGCCTGGAAGCGGGCTCCAAGCCGGAGCTCCTGGCCGTCATGGCGCTGACCGAGGATGCGCCGCAACGAATGATCGTTTGCAATGGCTTCAAGGATGACAGCTACATCGAGGCGGTCGTACTGGCCACGAAGCTCGGACGCACGATCATCCCGGTGATCGAGAACTTCCAGGAGCTCGACCTGGTGCTGCGTTATGCCGGGAAATACCGGGTGCGTCCGCGAATCGGCGTGCGCGTCAAGCTGGCCAGTGAGGGCGCCGGCCGATGGCGCGACTCGGCTGGCGAGAAATCAAAGTTCGGTCTGTTCGTCAGCGAGATACTCGAGCTGGTCGAAACGCTCAAGCGCCACGACATGCTCGATTGTCTGGAACTGGTGCATTGCCACCCAGGCAGCCAGCTGCAGGACATCCGCCGGGTCAAGGACTCGATCAACGAACTGGCCCATGTGTATGCGGAGCTCAAGCTCATGGGCGCCGGACTGAAATACATCGATGTCGGCGGCGGGCTGGGCGTGGACTATGACGGCAGCGGGACGAATTTCTCGTCCTCGATGAACTACACCATGAACGAGTATGCCAGCGACGTGGTGTATCGAATCGCGAACGTCTGCAACACACGCGGCATCGATCATCCGGTCATCGTCAGCGAGTCCGGTCGAGCGACCGCCGCGCATCACAGTGTGCTCATTTTCAATACGCTCGGCTCCTCCGCGCTCGATCAATTCCGCGTCGCCGGCAGCCTGGAAGAGAACTACACCGGCGACAAGGAACTGCCACAGCCCGTGCTGGACCTGTTCGAGGCCTACCGAAGCGTGTCCGCGCGTCGACTGGTCGAGTGCTACCACGATGCCATGCAGGCGCGCGAGCAAGTGCTGCAGATGTTCAACCTGGGACTGCTCAGCCTGGAGTTCAGGGGCCTGGCCGAGCGCTTGTACTGGGCGACTTGCGCCAAGATCCGCGATTACTGCCGCAAGCTCGGCGCGGCGCCCGAGGAACTCGACGGACTCGAATCGATCCTGTCCGACACCTATTTCTGTAATTTCTCCATATTCCAATCGCTACCGGACAGTTGGGCGATCGACCAGCTGTTTCCGATCATGCCGATCCATCGACTGCAGGAGAAGCCCACACGCAATGCCGTCATTGCCGACATCACCTGCGATTCCGACGGTACGATCAGCCGCTTCGTCAGCCAGCGCGAGATCAAGCGCACCCTGGAGCTGCATGAGCTGCGCCCTGGCGAAGAGTATTACCTTGCCGCGTTCCTGGTCGGCGCCTACCAGGAAACCTTGGGGGATCTGCACAACCTGTTCGGCGATACCCATGTGGTGCATATACGGCTGCATGATGAAGGGGGCTGGTGGATCGATGAAATCATCAAGGGCGACACCGCCGGCGAGGTGCTGCGCTACATGCAGTACGACGTCGAGCGGCTGTTTCCCCAATTCTCGCGCGACTGTGAGCGCGCGGCGCGCGAAGGCCGCATGACCTTGGCCGAAAGCCAGGCGCTGCGCCGCTTCTACGAATCGGAATTGAACGGCTATACCTATCTGGAGCCGGACTGAGCCTGGAACCGGACCGAGATCGCGGCGGCGGGTAACCCGCCGGCGGCCCTGCTCCTCGGCGGATCCCAGTCCGCCCAGTCCGCCGCCGGGACGGCGTCGCCCGGCACGCCGCGGACCGATCTCACTGCAACGAGCCTGTTGCACGCTTGTCACACGCCCTTCATCTCCCGTCGCCATGCTGGATCCGAACTTCGGAGCAATGCGATGGATCCCTTGACCAATCTATATACCCGGTTGCGCCAGCAACACGAAAAGAGCGGAGAGCTGGTGGCCAGCTGGCCTCAGGAGCCGCCGCAGCCGGAAGCCTGGCTGCATTATTGGAACGACGAGGAGACCGAATTCGGCAACCTGCGCAATTTCGAGCACTGGCTCTCGCGAGTCCGGCCGCAGGCCGGCATCACGGCCACGACAGCTCGTGACTCCCCTCGCCGGGAACGGACGGCGCTCGCCGCGCAGGCGGCCTCAGGGCGCCTCCAGCGCCCTGCCGGGTCGGAGCCAGCGACATCGGCAAACGTTCCGCCTTGAACCTGCGCCCGACGCCGGATCGCGCATCTCCCGCTGCCGCCTCCGTGCACGCCCCGTCCGGCGTAAGCGACGCCAAAGGGCCGGGTACCTCGCGCTCCGGCCCACAGCAACCTGCTGCACTGCAAGAAAACCTGCGCTCCGAATGCGTCCCGGCACACCGGTGAGCGTTGCAACCCCCAATATGCTGACGTAGTATCGGCCACGGTCAGCTGAATACGCACATCAACTTACAACGAGCGACCACTTCATCTATCACCTGTTGCCCGCTCCGGGACACTTTCAGCCTTCGATACCGGAAAGTTGATCGCCAGTGACCAAATCGCAGTTCGCCTCCCGCCTTCCGCCCCCCGGGCCATCGTTGACGGGCGGCTTGCTGCTACTTTTGTCCGGCCTCAAGAGTGATGACATCGATGACAACGATCTACGTTGGAAATCTGCCCTTCAGCGCCACGGAAACGGATGTTCGTGACCTGTTCGAGCAGCACGGTGCGGTTCAGTCCGTAAAACTGGTCAACGACCGCGAAACCGGCCGCCCGCGCGGTTTCGGCTTCGTCGAAATGGCCGCCACGGAGGCGCAAACCGCCATCCAGCAGGTCAACGGGTTTCAGATGGGTGGACGGCCGCTGCGCGTCAATGAAGCGCGTGAACGCGAGGCCCGCCCGCCCCGCCAGGGTGACCGCTGGTAGGCGGGGCCGCCGTGAGCGCCGATCCGCGGCGCTCACCGGCTTTCGAACGCCGCCGTGGCCGGGCGCCATCGGCCCTTGCCGGGCAGCGGTGCATGCCGCCTGCTGTCCGGTCATACTGTCGCGCCTGTTGGGCCGGGCGCCTCGGCGCTGCGGCCAGCCGGTAGCAGGTCCGCGACGATTCCACTATCTTCTCGGTTCATCGATTCGATCTCTCCAAGACATCACATGAACCGGCCCACCGTATCCATACGGGCTTGCCTGGCGGCAGGCCCGCTCCTCGCCTTGCTGGCCTTCGGCTGCGCTGCCGCGGCCGACGATCCAGGGGCGAACCAGGCGGCGGCGCTGAAGCCGAAGGGCGAGTTGCGACTGCTGGGCAGCAACATCCGTCCCGGTACGCGCCAGCGCTTGACCTGGACCAGCGGCACGGCCATCGAGGGCTTCGTGGTGCCGGTACCCGTGATCGTCATCAACGGCAAGGGGCCCGGGCCGGTGCTGTGCCTGAGCGCAGCGGTACATGGAGACGAGCTCAACGGCATCGAAGTCGCGCGCCGGGTGCTCGATGACATCGATGCCGAGGAATTGAACGGCGCCGTGATCGGCGTCCCCATCGTCAACATCCAGGGCTTCTACCGCGGCACGCGCTATCTGCCCGACCGGCGCGACCTGAATCGGCACTTTCCCGGCAATCCCCGCGGCAGCGCGGCGACCCGCACCGCGCACTCCTTCTTCACTGAGGTGATCAGCCACTGCTCTGCGCTCATCGATTTGCATACCGGCTCGCTCAACCGCACCAACCTGCCGCAGGTACGCGCCGATCTGCGCCTGCCCCAGGTCGCGCGCATGACCCAGGCCGTCGGTGCGACAGTGGTCCTGCAAAGCGCGGGGGATCGCGGCTCGCTGCGACGCGCCGCCACCGAGGCTGGCATACCGGCCGTGACTTTCGAGATGGGCGAGCCGATGCGCGTGCAGCCGGAGCAGGTCGAGCACGGCGCCAAGGCGATCGAGACGCTCATGTATTCCCTGGGCATGACCCGGCAGCGCCGCTACTGGGGCGATCCGGAGCCGGTGTACTACGCCTCGCAATGGGTGCGTGTCGACAATGGCGGCATCCTGTTCTCGGATGTCGCGCTGGGCGAGCGGGTCAGCGAAGGCGAGCTGCTCGGCGTGGTCACCGATCCGATTTCCAACCAGCAATACCGGCTCTATGCGCCGACCAGCGGCCGGGTGCTCGGCATGGCGCTGAACCAGGTCGTGCTGCCGGGATTCGCCGCCTATCGCATCGGCACCGCCACCTCCAAAGCCGAGGTTCCACTGGAATCGGCGACAGGGCCGGGGGGCGTCATCGAGGACGACGAAACGACCGAGGACGAGGCCGAGGACGAGGAAGCCGGGCCGCGCGGCTGACCTGCCTGGGCGGGCTGCGGCGGCGGCAATGACAAGATCGTCCTCGACGACGATCCTTCAGGAGCAACGATGGAAAAGCTTTCCTTGGGCGGCTTCCTGCTGCGAACCGCGTTCGCGCTCGCGCTGGTCCTGCTCACTTTCAATCCCAGCGGCCATTCCTATGTGCACATGCTGCGCGAGGGTTTCCCGAGCGTCACGCCCCTGGAAGCCGTCCTGGGCATCGCCCTGCTGATAGGCTGGTTCGTCTTCATGAGCGCGACCTTGCGCTCCATAGGCGTGCTCGGCATGTTGCTGGCGCTGGCGTTGTTTGCCGCCCTCGTCTGGTTGATTTCGACCTGGGGATGGGTCTCGCTGTCGGATACGAATGCGATCGTCTGGATCGCTCTGGTGGTGCTGGCCCTGATTCTGGCCACCGGCATGGCTTGGTCACATCTGTATCGACGATGGTCGGGGCAAGCCACCGTCGACGATGTGGATGACAACTGATATGTCCGACTCGATCACCCGGGTGTTCACCGGTCGCGTCATCGAGGTCAATATCGAACGCGTCGATTTGCCCAACGGAGCCACGGCGGGGCTGGAAATCGTCCACCATCCCGGCGGCGCGGCGATCGTCGCGATCGACGAAGCACGGCGCGTATGCCTGCTGCGCCAGTATCGTTACGCAGCCGGAGGCTGGATCTGGGAACTGCCCGCCGGCAAGATCGACCATGGAGAACCGCCGGCAGCGACCGCCAGGCGAGAACTCGAAGAGGAAGCCGGCGTACGGGCCGGCGCCTGGCGCTCGCTCGGTGACTACCTGAGTTCCCCAGGCATCCTCACCGAGGTCGTGCATCTATACCTGGCGACGCAGCTGAGCCCGGTCGAGCAACGGCCGGAGGAGCACGAAGTATTCGAGGTGCATTGGATAGACTTCGATACCGTGCTGGCGCAGGCTCGATCGGGAGAACTGCGCGATGGCAAATCCCTGGCGGGAATCTTTCGCGCAGCCGCCCATCTGGCCTAGGCCGGGCAACTCGATCCGGCGCTGCACGCGGCCGGCCAATGCCGATGTGCCAATGCCGATGGGCCAGTGTCGATTTACATGACAGTGATGCTCGCCTTTCCGATACACGCATCACGGTTTTAATGCTTGCCTGGGCGGGCGTGAGCCAATTCAATATACGCCTTGCGCAACGGCATCGGCGCCAGCCCCGCGGGGCGACGGACGCACCCTGGCGACCCACGGGCATCGATGCGATTCGCCGGCCAACGCGCGCTGCAACGCGCGCTGACAAACGAGATCGATATTGAACGACGAGCTGAAAAAACTGGGCCTGCGCATTCGGCCACGCACAGCGCCATCCAAGCCTGCTGCCGCCCGAGCCGCGCCTCGGGCACCTGCTACGGGCGATCAGGCTGCGTCCAGGACCCGCCCGGGGCACCTCGCACCCGAGGAGCGCAGCAACACGCTGCACACATGGAACGACATGCGCCTGCACGAGGGGGACGACAAGATCCCCTTCCCGCGGAACCGGCCGCTCCACAATCCTGATCTGCAGATCGTCGAGGACGAACCGGAACCGAACGCCCCGATCCGCAGCAACGTGAGCGGCTTGCACCTGGGCTACGACCCGTACGAAAGCGGTCTGTTGGCCAAGAAGCGCTGGAAGAAGAAACCTAGCCTGCGTGAATTGTCCAAATGGATGGAACTGAAACGCAAGCTGGGCGGCAACGCTTCGGAGAACTGACGCCGCCTGGCGCGACTTCAGAGCATCAGTTGCCGGATTTTCTCCTGGTGCCCGCGACGAAAGAATCGCCTCAGCTCCGCCAGCCATCCCTCGGGCCGTAGCCGCCGCGGGCTCAGGAAGCGCTCATCGAGCGCGCGGCAATAACGCGCCGCGCTCCGGTTCGCTTCCTGGTAGCGGCGGCGAGCTGCCTCATCCAACTGCGGCAGGAAGCTCACCGCATCGAACAGGCGCGCGTGCAGCGTATGCGGCACGTTCCCGGCACGCTGGCGCGTCATCAAGGCAACGGCGGCGACATACTTGTCTACCTCGGCCTGCAGTTCCAGCTCCAGCAGCGACACGCTCCTGCCGTGCGCCAGGCTCCACATCAGGTAGTGGAAATGACTGACGCCTTCCAGCGCCGTGCAGTAGTCGTGCAGGTTCTCCTCGTCCAGCTCCCGTGACGGATCGCGCCGTGCCAGGCGTTCCAGGACCTGCTCGTCGATGAACAGCCCGACACTCACCCCACCGCCGCGCTCATCTTCGATCATGCAGACTTGCTCGTCGGCGGCTTGCGCGGCGGTATCGCCCACGATCTCGGCCAGCCGGCCGCGATCGCAGAACAGGAAGTTGTCGACCATGTACTCGACCGGCGCATCGTACAACCCGGCCAACAGCGATTGCATGCTATGCAGCGGCGACACGCTCAATGCTCCTGGCGCACTCCGGTCGATACCGGCGCCACCCCGAGGCGTCGCAAGATGGAATAGGCACGCGGACTGCCGGTCTTCAGCCAGATCTCGTACAGTCTCAGGATATCCTTGTCGCTGTGCGCATACGCCATCTCGGCAACGTCGTTGAGCACGTCGACCACCCGCTGGAATTTCTGCGCCAGCTCGAGAAACACGGCGGCGAATGCCTGGCCGCGCACGGATCCTTGCCGGCTCTGCGCCAGCGTACCGTATGCGCCGCCGCCCATCGCGATGTGATAATCGACATCGACCAGCTTGCGTGCAAAGCTTTGCGCGAAGAATCCGGCGATGAACAGCGACACATCTCCCAGCCGGCGCAGCGCCTCATCGCGGCCCTGCGTGGATGACGCCGCGGACGCTTCGGCCAGCAGATGCGCCAGTGGCCGCAGACGCACGCCTTCGGGCGTGGTTTCGTAGAATTCCTCCGAGCGGGCAAAGACGGTGAGAACGTTGACCACGTAATGCTCCGTGTGGTCATCGACTTGCACACGTTGCTTACGCAACGCCGCCTGCATCGAATCGTGGAAGAACTCGCGCAGATTCGCCACCGCAACCACAGGACCGGCTACTCCATCATGCATTGCCACACCTCGCTCGTTGCCTCACACCGGCCCCTGGCCACAGTGATCGAGGTCCGGCAGCCACAGGCGCGGAGAATGCGCAGTACATGCCGGCGTACCCGGCAGGACTTCATTTACGAATTAGACGGCGTCGCTGCCAGCTGGTTCCAC
>JBEBRC010000026.1:0-23340 GCA_040395055.1 Steroidobacter denitrificans | reverse complement strand
GTGCTCATGCAGCGCATCGACCAGGACACGCTGCAGAGCTATGCAACGCCGATCGGGGGAACCGGCAGCAGCGTGTTGCCCGACGGATCCATGGTCGAGCTGGGAGCGGATTCGCGCATCACGACCCGCTATACCGCCCGGCAGCGTGTCGTCAGCGTGGACGCGGGAGAGGCCTACTTCAGCGTCGCCAAGGATCCGGGCCGCCCGTTCGTGGTCATAGCGGATGAGATGCAGGTGACGGCGGTCGGAACGGCATTCAACGTACGACGCCATCCAGACCGGCTGGTGGTGGCGGTCAGCGAAGGGAAGGTCCGGATAGACGGCGCGGCGTCCGATAATAATCAAGCCGCTGTGACGCGAGAGACGGAATCGATGCCGCTGAGGGCAGGGCAACAGGTGGTGTACAACAAGGGGTCGGGCAGCGTCACGATAGCGGACATCCACCCGGCCGATGTCGCCTCCTGGCGCAAGGGAGTGCTGAAATACATGCACGAGCCATTGGGCAGCGTGGCCATGGATCTTAGCCGGTATCACCCCAAGCGAATCGTCATCCATGACGTGGGGCTGAGCAATTTGCCGTTTACCGGAACGGTCTTCAGTACGCGTATCGATGATGCCCTGCGCGCCCTGCAGGAAGTGTTTCCCTTGCAGGTCGTCGAGCACAGCGATTCCATCGAACTCGCGCCGCGAAGCTGAGCACCGGCGCCGGCCTAAGCTCCCTGGGCGCACGACGTAGGGCAAAACGCGCATCGAGCCGTCATTCAGGAGGTACCGGCTGAAGACAACCGTGACGTCGACAAAAGATAAGACAAAAGAATTCGCGCCTCGGCAGCGAACGTCGATTTTGAAGGGGGAACGATGGGTTGGTGCATGGTGGCCAATCGCGCCGGCGTTACGGCGAGGCCGTCGCAGCTGGCCGTCCTGGCGATATTCATGATCATTGGCGCCCCTGGCCTGGCGCAGGACGAGCCACTGTCGCACGAGGTCGATTTCCAGATCGCGGCGCAATCCTTGTCGAGGGCGATCATCGAGTTTTCCGACCAGGCGCGCATCCAGGTGCTCTCATCCGGCAGCGAGGTGTCGCATGTCCTGACCAAGGGCGTGCGCGGCCCGCATCGGGTGGCCGACGCACTGCACGACCTCCTCGACGGCACCGGCCTGAAATTCCATGTGCTGAACCAGAGCACCGTGTCGATCGCCGTCGCGCGACGCGATACAGGTCCCGGCCTGGACCTCAAGGGCATGGAGCGTGCCGCCGCGCTGGTGGGCGTTCCGCCGCCGCGGCAGGCGACGCAGGAGCTTGCGCTCGAATCCATCGTCGTCACGGCGACGCGTATCATTCGCGGCGGCTACGAAGCCCCAACGCCTACCACAGTGATGGGTATCGATGCGCTCAGTGCGCTCGCGGTCATCAATATTGCGGATGCGGTCAATGCCTTGCCGGCGCTGGTCGGAGGCGCCACGCCGCGTACCGGCAATTCCGGGGTCAGCAGCGGACAATCCGGGACCAATACACTGGATTTGCGCAGCATGGGTGCGAACAGGACCTTGGTGCTGCTCGATGGAGTGCGAGTCGTTCCGATCGCTCTCACGGGTGTCGTGGACATCAACCATTTTCCCGATGGCTTGATCCAGCGCATCGAGGTGGTAACCGGCGGGGCCTCGGCCGTATACGGCTCCGACGCCATGACGGGCGTCATCAACTTCATTCTCGACAAGGATTTTACCGGCTTCAAGACCGACGTCATGGCGGGCCTGACGAGTCGCGGCGAGAACGAGCAGATCCGTCTGTCGATGACCGCGGGTATGCCCTTTGCGTCGGATCGCGGACATTTCCTGTTCAATGCAGGCTATGGGAACACGGCGGGAATTCGAGGTGTCCCGCGCTCGTGGTATCGCGGCTGGAAGGTGTTGCACAATCCGGCGTATTCCCCGACCAATGGCCAGCCGCAGTTGTTGCTGCGGCCGGAGTCGGCGATGAGCGTGTCCACTCCAGGAGCATTGGTGACCGCCGGCCCATTGCGCGGTACCGAATTTGGCGTGGGTGGCGCCATCCGGCATTTCGAGTTCGGGCCGGTCGTCTCCGATCCCATCATGTCCGGCGGCGACTGGCGGGTCTCCGATCGCTCGCGGACGCCTGACCTGGAAGCCGAGGTCAGGCGCCAGAGTCTGTTCGCTCGGGCCGACTACCGATTGAGCGACGACCTCGGTGTCTTTGCCCAGCTGTCCTACAGCTATTCGGAAACCGATAATCAGTGCTGCTGGAACTACTATCTGGGAAACATCACGATCCAACGAGACAATGCCTTCCTGCCTGAGTCGATACGGGAACGGATGGATGCGCTCGGCCTCGCATCGCTCCTCCTTGGTTCCTCCAATCAGGATCTTGGCGCAATTCATGCGTACTCCGAGCGCACCGTGAAGCGATACGTCGCAGGTGTGGAGGGCGAATCCGATGCGTTCGGCGCCCAGTGGCGCTGGAACGCCTATGTGCAACGAGGCATCAGCGACATCTCCAACAACGTAAGCTCGGCGATGACAGCCAGATATCGCGAAGCGATTGATGCGGTGCGCGACGGGAACGGCCGGATCGTTTGTCGTGCCGCACTGACGAATCCAGACACTGGCTGTGTACCGTACAATGTGCTGGGCATCGGCGTGAATTCGCAGAGCGCCGTCGACCATGTTCGCGGCACCGCCAGGCTCAGCCAGCAGCTTACCCAGGACGTCGCGGCGCTTACCGTACAGGGGGAGCCGTTCTCGACCTGGGCGGGTCCGATATCCGTGGCGACGGGCGCCGAGTATCGCAAGGAGTCGGCGGTTTCCAGCGTCGATCCGATCGCGCAGGCAAACGGGTTCTTTGTTGCGAATTTCAAGGCCACCCAAGGCAGCTATGACGTAATAGAAAGCTTCCTTGAAACCGTCGTACCGCTGGCGGGCGCGGTTTCGTGGGCAAAGTCCCTGGACTTGAATGGTGCCATGCGCTGGACCGACTACAGTGCATCGGGCGAGGTCGTGACGTGGAAGCTGGGCGCAACCTATTCACCTACCCGGAACCTGACTTTTCGCGGCACCCGTTCTCGCGACATTCGAGCGCCGAACTTGAATGACCTGTTCCTGGCCGGGCAAGTGAACCGGCAGACGGTCAATGATCCGTTCCGTGACAATGCCACGACATCCATTCTTCGCCCGCAGGTCGGCAATCCCACCCTGGATCCGGAGAAGGCGGACACCCTGGGTCTTGGCCTGGTGTATCAACCAGCGTTTGCACCGGGACTGAGCATGTCCGTCGACTACTATCGAATCGACGTCGCGGATGCTATCGCGACCATCCAGCAGCAGGCGATCATCGATCGTTGCCACCATGGGAACACCACCTTGTGCTCGGCCATCGTGCGCGACACGAATGGTGCCGTGACGCAGGTCACCGTGAAGCCGGTGAACTTGTTGTCCGAAACAGCCGAAGGGCTGGACTTCGACCTGAGCTATCGGATGCCGTGGCGGAATGGCCGCCTGAGCTTCCATGCGCTGGCGACGCATGTGCTGGAAAGAAGTATTGATGATGGCATCGTTGTCACTCAGTTGGCTGGCGATAATAGCGGCTCGGCACCTTCCTGGCGCTGGCTGGCCATGCTCGGATTCGAGCGCGGCGCCTTCGCCGTCAACTTGATCGGGCGGGGCGTCAGTCGCGGCCTGCTCGAGAATGCGTACATCCAATGTGCCATGGATTGCCCGGCCGCTACCACTGTGCAACGTACGATCGACAACAACGAAGTCGGCGGAGCGACATACGCCGATCTGTCGTTGATATATCGTCCACGCGTAGCCGATTCCATGAAGAAAATCGAGATATTCGCCAAGGTTGACAATGTCACGGACAGAAATCCGCCAGCCGTAGGAAGCCACGCCGCCAATAGCTACGTCGACCCCGGCGTCAATCCGCAGCTCTATGACACCATCGGTCGAAGCTTCCGTGCCGGCGTGAGAGTGCAGTGGTAGAAAATTTCGCTGCACGTCGTTTCCGTTTCGCTCCCCCCAGACGTATATAGCCACGATGCGATCGCCCCCAAGGTGGGCAGATCGCCATGTGGATACAAGAAAGATGGCAAAGCGCCGCGCGCGGTGTGCGCCACGGCAAGGGCGATAAGCAGGGGGATCCATGAGCACCAGCGATTCGAATGTTGACTGCGCGGCGCACGCGCCCGTCTGCCGCGTCGGCGTAAGCGGTGGGCAGAATACGACCACCATGCTGTTTGCCATGTTGCTGGGCGCCGCATCCGCGCATGCCCAGGAGGCGGTCGCCCAGGCGCCGCAGAGCGTTCCTGGAGCGGTGCTCGAGGCGGTGACCGTCACTGGTACACGCATCGTGCGCGATGGCTACTCGGCGCCGACACCGCTGACTGTCATTGGCGTGGAGGAAATGAATGCCTCCGCTCCGGCCAACGTCGCGGACTTCGTCAATCAGCTGCCATCCGTTTCGGGCAGCCAGACCCCCGGAAATTCACAGCGCAGCGTCAGTAACGGCTCGGCCGGCGTGAACGCCTTGAACTTGCGGGCATTGGGCAGCGATCGCACCCTGGTGCTGCTGGATGGCCAGCGATCCGTGGGGGCACAGCTCAACGGCGTGGTGGACGTCAACGATTTTCCACAACAGCTGATTCAGCGAGTGGATATCGTAACGGGCGGAGCGTCGGCCGCTTATGGTTCCGATGCCTTGTCCGGCGTGGTCAACTTCATATTGGACAAGGAGTTTACCGGCTTCAAGACTGCGATCATGGGTGGTGTCACGAGCGAAGGCGACAACGAGGAATACCAGGCGTCCGCCACGTTCGGCACACCCTTTGCGTCCGGGCGCGGACATCTGCTGCTGAGCGGTGAATTGAATCATACCGATGGCATCTTCGGCGTGCCGCGCGATTGGGACAAGAAGGGTTGGAAGATCATGAACAACCCGGCGTACGCGCCCGGCAACGGACAACCGGAGCGCCTGGTGCTGCCGCAGGTCGGCTTGAGCGATGCGACGCTGGGCGGCATTGTCACCGAAGGCCCATTGCGAGGCACGGCCTTCGGCCCCAACGGGGAGCCGTATCAGTTCGGCTACGGCCCGCTCCTCCGGGATCCCTACATGCAGGGTGGAGACTGGCGCGACAGCGACGTCAGCAGCTTCAATTCGCTCGCCGCCCGCATCGACCGCAAGAATCTGTTCGCTCGCGCCAGCTTTGATCTGGCTGATAACCTGGAAGTGTACGCGCAGGCCTCCTGGGGCAACACCGAAGCGCAGAGCTGGTGTTGCCGACAGTTCAACGTCGCCAACCTGACGGTCCAGGCGGACAATGCGTTCATACCGGCGGACACCGCCGCGCGGGTGGCCGAGCTGGGGCTTACCTCCCTGCGTCTTGGCAGCATGCATGCGGATCTGCCGGTTATCGCTACGGTGAATGAGCGCACCGTGAACCGTTACGTAGTAGGGAGCAACGGCAGCTTCGAGGCTTTCGGCGCGCCATGGCGCTGGAACGCCTATTACCAGAAGGGCATCAGCAAGGTGCAGTCTGTCGCGCCGGAGGTAACGATCAAGAGTAATTTCTCGCGCGCTACCGATGCGGTGCGCGATGGTGATGGCAACATCGTTTGCCGCTCGACGCTGGCCGATCCCGCAGATGGTTGCGTACCGTACAACCTGATGGGAATCGGCGTGAATTCACCGGCGGCCTTGGACTATGTGCTCGGCGATGCCTGGCGCCACGAGCGCTTCACCCAGGACGTCGCCGCAGCGTCCTTGCAGGGTGAGCCGTTCGAATCATGGGCCGGCCCCGTTTCCTCGGCGGTCGGGGTCGAGTACCGCAAGGAGTCGGTGACCGGCACTGCGGATCCGATCTCCATGATCAACGGATATTTCGCGGGAAATTACCTGCCGACCAAGGGCAGCTATCATGTCGCCGAGGGCTTTGTCGAAACGGTCGTGCCGTTGGCCAAGGACCTGCGATGGGCGCGGCAGATGGACTTCAACGGTGCCGTGCGATTCACGGACTACAGCACCTCGGGCCAGGTAACCACCTGGAAGCTTGGCATGATCTATTCGCCGGTGTCCGATGTCACGCTGCGCGCGACGCGCTCGCGCGACATTCGTGCTCCCAACCTGCTGGAACTGTTCCAGGCTGGCGGCGCCAACACCAATAATGTCATCGATCCTTTCAACGACAATATGAACATTGCCTACCAGGGGCTGGCCGTAGGCAACCTGGAACTCCAGCCGGAGAAGGCGGATACGACTGGCCTCGGCATCGTCTACCAGCCGTCCTGGGCGCCAGGTTTCAGTGCCTCGTTCGACTACTACAATATCGATATCCAGGATGCGATCGGCACCATCGGTGCGCAGCAGATCGTGGATCGATGCTTCGCTGGAAACCAAACCTTCTGCGCGGCGATCACGCGCGACGCCCAGGCGGGCGTGATTACGCAAATCAGAACCTCCCCGTTCAACCTGATCACCCAGCTCGCTCGCGGATTCGACGTCGAGGCCAGCTATAGCAGACCGGTCGGCGGCGGCGAGCTCGCGATTCGCGCACTGGCGACGCGCTATCTCAAGAACTATTCTGCCAACGGCATCAACGTTCCCACCGACTCGGCGGGCCAGAACGCAACCAGCGGCCCACCGGACTGGCTCGGCAGGGTATCCTTGAGCTACAGCAACGAGGCGTTGACGATGACAGTGATCGGGCGCGCGGTGAGCAGCGGCGTGTACGACAACGCATTCATCGAATGCACCTCTGGCTGTCCGACCTCCACGACGGACAATCGCACGATCAACGACAATCACATCGATGGCGCCGTGTACCTGGATGCATCGATTGCCTACCGGCTTGCCCTTGCTGCCAGCCGCTCGGACGTCGAGATGTTCCTGTCAGTGACGAACCTGGCGGACAAGGACCCGGTGGTGGTCGCGCCAGGGCCCAGTGGTGTCGCCTACGCAACCTCGGCCAACAATCCTTCCCTGTACGACAGCCTGGGACGAGTCTTCCGCGCGGGAGTTCGCATCAAGATGTAACCCGCGCGGCGGCCAGTCTCGCGCCCCGATCCTCGCGTCTGCCTGGGCGAGGTTCCATTTTTCGGACCTTGGACGTATTCAATGGAGCGGATCATAAGGCGTCTCCTGTACGGCGCCGTGGCGGGTGGGGGAAAGGCGGGGCGCGATGGGAGCTTTCGAGGATGCACCGATATCGAGGCACGCACCGGTGCGGCGATGCGCCATGCTGGCATTTTGCATCAGCCTGTTATCGCCCGCGTTGGCGCAAGTCGATCTGCTCTCGCGCGAAGTGCAGTTCGACATTTCCGCACAGCCACTGTCGTTGGCCATCATGGAGTTCTCCGACCAGGCCCGCGTCCAGATCATTTCCTCGGGCACCCAGGTCATGAACCTCAGAACCGCAGGGGTGAGCGGCCGCTATCGTATCGAGGATGCACTGCAGGCCATTTTGCAGGGGACGAACCTGAAGTTCATGGTCATCAACCAGGACACCATCTCCATCAGCGCATCGCAATGGCGGACTCTTTCGACGGAAGAAGCCGATGCATCGGCAGGCGCCGTCGCGCGAACGGCGATCGATGATCGTACGGCCACCCGGCGTGGCATTCCTGAGTTGCTGGAAGCCGTGGAAGTCACTGCCACGCGTATCGTACGCGATGGCTACGAGGCACCCACGCCGACGACGGTCCTGGGAGGTGAAGTCCTTGCGGCGGTTGCACCGGCACACGTCGCCGATGCTGTGAACACGCTGCCTCCCCTGGCGGGTAGTGCCACGCCACGGACCGGCAATACCGGGGTCAGCGGTGGCCAGGCGGGTACCAATACACTGGACCTGCGGAGCATGGGGGCCAATCGGACGCTGGTGCTGCTCGATGGCAAGCGCGTGGTGGCGCAGGCGCTCACTGGTGTGGTCGACATCAATCAGTTTCCAGACGGCTTGATCGAGCGTGTCGACGTCGTGACCGGAGGTGCCTCGGCTGCGTATGGCTCCGATGCCATGTCCGGCGTCGTCAACTTCGTACTCGACAAGGACTTCACGGGCCTCAAGGCCCATTTGATGGGCGGCATCACCTCGCACGGCGATAACGAACAGTACAAGGTATCGGTGACGGCCGGTACGCCGTTCGGCGTCGATCGTGGGCATTTTCTGGTCAGCGGCAACTACAGTCACTCCGCGGGCATCACCGGGAACCCACGCTCCTGGTACCGCGGCGCGAAGGTCATCAACAATCCGGAGTACACGCCGGCCAATGGACAGCCGCAGTTGATCGCACGGGACCGAGTCGGACTGAGCCAGGCGACGCCAGGAGCGCTGATTACTGCAGGTCCGTTGCGGGGCACGATGTTCGGCGCCGGTGGTGAGGTCGGCCAGTTCCAGTACGGTTCGCCGATCTCGCATCCTCTGATGGTCGGCGGCGATTGGCTGGTGTCTGACATCAGCCGTTACGGCGACCTGGAGGGCGCGGTGGAGCGTGGCAGCGTATTCACGCATACCCGTGTCGATCTGGCGCAGGACCTGGAGGCCTACGCACAAGTATCCTTTGCGGAATCGGCCTCCGATACGCAGTGCTGCCGTCAATTCAACATCGGAAACATCACGATTCATCATGACAATGCTTTCCTGCCGCAAACGATCCAGGATCAGATGGCGGCCTTTGGCCTGAAGTCGTTTACCGCTGGCTCGACCAATCAGGATTTGGGACCGATCGGCGCCCATTCGGAGCGCAGCGTGACGCGCTACGCATTCGGTCTGAACGGTCGCTTCGGTGTGGCTGGGCCGCAGTGGAGCTGGGATCTGCATGCGCAGCGCGGCATCAGCAGAGTGCGCAACGATGTGTTCTTGTCGATAACCGCAAACTATCGCGAGGCCATCGACTCGATTCGCGACGCCAATGGACGGATCGTCTGCCGCTCCACGCTCACTCATCCCGATAATGGCTGCGTGCCCTACAACGTACTCGGCACGGACGTGAATTCGCAGGCCGCGATCGACTATGTACTGGGCACGGCGCAGCTGAACCAGAAACTGACGCAAGATGTCCTGGCCGCCAGCGTACAGGGAAAGCCCGTATCGACCTGGGCAGGCCCCGTCTCGATCGTCGCCGGCCTTGAGTATCGCAAGGAGTCGGTGGATTCGACCGCCGACCCGCTGGCAGTGGCCAACGCGTATTTCGCCGCCAACTTCAAGGCCACGAAGGGCTCCTATGACGTCGTCGAGGGCTTCGTGGAAACGGTCATTCCTTTGGCCGCCGACCTGCCCTGGGCGAAGGCGCTGGACCTCAACGCGGCTGCGCGCTGGACCGACTACAGCACGTCCGGCGAGGTCGTGACATGGAAGATCGGTGCGACCTACTCGCCTTTTCCGAATCTGACCATCCGCGGTACGCGTTCACGCGATATTCGTGCTCCCAACCTGAACGATCTGTTTCTGGCAGGGCAGGTCAATACCCAGACCGTCAACGATCCCTTTCGCGACAATGCCACAACCGTCATCCTGCGTCCGTTGATAGGCAATCTGGCTCTGGATCCCGAAACGGCCGATACCATTGGGATAGGCATGGTCTATCGGCCCTCCTTCGTTTCTGGCCTGAACATGTCGGTCGACTACTACAAGATAGATGTCAAGGGTGCGATCGCAACGATCCAGCAGCAGGACATCATCGATCGTTGCTACGCCGGCAATCTTTCCCTGTGCCCGGCCATTGTTCGTGACGCAGCCGGAATCGTCACTCAAATCACGGTGCAGCCGGTCAATCTACTCGCGGAAGTGGCAGAAGGAATCGACATCGAGGCCAGCTATCGCAGGCCGCTATGGAATGGCCATCTCACCTTGCGTGCGCTGGCGACACATGTCATCAACCGGGAAATCGACGATGGCATCATCGTCCGGGATCTCGCCGGAGAAAATTCCGGCGCTGCCGCCGATTGGCGCTGGTTGGGCATCCTCGGCTACGACCGTGGCACGTTCGCGGTCAACCTGATCGCACGCGCCGTGAGCGACGGCGTGCTCGACAACGCCTATGTACAGTGCCGCAGCAACTGTCCTGCCTCCTTGGTCAACCATCGCACGATCGACAACAATCACATCGACGGCGCGTTCTATGCGGACCTTTCCTTGCTGTATCGGATGCTGGACAGCAAGCGCAGGACGGAATTCTTCTTGAAAGTCGACAACCTCGCCGACAGGGCGCCCGCGGTGGTCCCGGGCGACAGCACGCTGGTTTTCATCGACTCTGGAACGAATCCGCTTCTTTACGACACGGTGGGTCGTACGTTTCGCGCCGGCATGCGCATGAAGTGGTGAACGGCGGCTGGCCCACGGTCCAGCCGCCGCCGCGGCGTCAGCGCAGGTGCCTGGCCAGTGCCTCGAGCAGGCAGTCATTTTCGCTCGGCCGCCCGATGGTTGCGCGCAGGAAACTTTCGTAGCCCGCCTCACGCCAGGGCTTCACGATGATCCCGTCGCGCAGCAGGCTGGCCGCCAGCTTCGCGCTGTCGGTGCCACAGTCGAAGAAAAGGAAATTGGTTTCCGATGGGGCGACCCGCAGTCCCAGGCCGACGAGGCCTTGTCGCACGCGCTCTCGTTCCGCGCCGGTGCGTGCGACGCTCTCTCGCATCCAGGATTCGTCCTCCAGCGCGGCGATGGCCGCAATCTGGGCCGCAGCATTGACGTTGAACGGTGTCTTCGCGGCGGCGATCACCCTGGCAATCTCGGTGTCGGAGCAAACCGCATAGCCGACGCGCAGGCCCGCAAGACCATAGGCTTTCGAGAAGGTACGCAGTACGACGTGGGGGAGTTCGAGACTGCGCAGTACCTCGATGCCATCAGGCGTGGCGGGATCTGCGAACTCGCAATAGGCCTCATCCAGGACGAACAGGGTGGCCGGGGATGCTGCCCGGGCCAATCGCTCCAGGGACACACGATCCAGCGCCGGTCCCACGGGATTCCAGGGGGAGGGCAAGAAGAATATCTGCGGCGCGGCCGCCAGGGCCTGCTCCAGGGCCTCGACGTCGAAGTCGAGGCTTTGGGTCATGGCAACCTTGGTCACCGTGGCGCCCGCGGCCAGCGGCTCTATTTCGTGCAGGCCGAAGCTCGGCACGACAGTTGTTACCGTGGCCCCTGGAACCAGGAAGGCGCGACAGATCGCAGCGATCATCTCCTCGGATCCATTGCCGATGACAATCTCATCGGCAGAGACGTTGAGTTTGAGGCCCAGGGCGGCACGCAATTCCTGGCAGGCAGGATCGGCGTAGCGTGACGGCTCGAACGCCGCGGACGCCAGGGCGCGCAAAACCGCTGGCGAGCAGCCGTAGGGGTTCTCGTTGCTGCCCAGTCGAGCGATGTCGTCTTTGCCGCTGATCGAGCGGGCCACGGCGACGTTCAAGCCAGCGTTGTAGGTTGGAAGCGCCGCTACATGAGGATTGAAGGACAGGGTGAGGTCTGTCCGTCGAGAAGGATTACTAGCCACTGAACCACTCCCGTGATCTGCAAAACTGCCTTGTCATTGATGGACTCAAAGATCCAGGATAATCGAGGATGCGGGCTTGCAGCTGCAGATCAGCACGCGGCCAGCCTCGGGTTCATCGAGCGGTTCCTGAAAATAACTGACCTCGCCCTGCACCAGCGCGGTCGTGCAGCTGCCACAGACACCCGCACGGCAGCTGAACTGCGGGTTGAGGCCATGCTGTTCGGCAAAATCCAGAAGCGAAGCCGAATCCTCCCAGGCAATGCTGCGCCCGGACTGTCGAAACTCCACCATTATTCCCTGTCCTGACTGTGCCGTGGTTGGTGTCGCAGCGCCAGGAGGAATGGAAACTGCCGGCGCGGAGGCGCCGTCGGCCAAAGCAGAGCTGGCCTCCTCCAGTACCGTAGCGGGACCGAAGAACTCGTAGGCGATGCGCCGCTGCGCAACGCCCAGTGTCCGCAGCAGGCGATAGACGCCTTGCATGAACGGTGGTGGCCCGCAAAGGTAGAAATCGTAGTCATCCAGGGGCAGTACGCGCTGCAGCGTTTCAGCCGTGATCACGCCCTCGCTGTCGTGGCGCGCGGAGGCGGTGTCGCCGGCGCTGGGAAAGCGATAGCAGGTATGGACGAGGAGGCCGGGACGCGACGATGCGAGCTCGCGCATCTCATCGCCCAGCGCCTGCACTTCGCCGTTATCGCAGGCGTGAATGAAATAGACTCGCCGCTGCGACTCGGCGGCAAGCGCGTGCAACATCGAGGCGAGCGGCGTCAGGCCGACCCCACCGCTCAGCAGCACAACCGGGCGGGGGCTGGCGCGGTCCAATCGGAACTCCCCGCGCGGCCCCTCGGCGTGCAACTCGTCTCCTATGCCCACATGATCGTGCAGGTAACAGGAGCTGAGCCCATCCGCAACGCCATCCCTGGGCGCCGATTCGCGCTTCACCGTGATTCGATATTCGCCAACGCGCCCGGGAGAGGACGAGACGCTGTAGTTCCTGAGCACATAACCGCGCTCGGAGGCCGCCGGGATCCTGAAGACCAGAAACTGTCCCGGCTCGAACGCCTGCCACGGCGTATCCACCGGCTGAAGATAAAACGACGTGATCGTCCTGCTTTCACGAACTTTGTTGGTGACTTTGAATCGCCGGAACATGTGGCGCGCAATACCTGTATCGACGTGAGGAGCCTACTCGGCGAGTGCCAAGGCCGGTTTTCCGGTCGCCAGGCTCGATTCTTGCTCAGCGGCGATGAGCTGCGCCAGCCGCCGGCGGAATCGCAGCGGCCCCAGGTCGATCTTCAGATCGATATTGGGCGAGCGCTTGTTGGCCATCCCGCGGTGCACGGCCTGCATGATGGCACGGTCCTCTTCGAATGCGCCGCGAACCGAGGCCGCGAATTCAGCTGACACGTTGGCATCGTCAGGCGAGAAGTTGCGCATCTGGAACCAGTAGTACCTGGTGCGGTTCTCATCTATCGGCGTCATGAAGTTATAACTGTCCATCAGGAACACGTCCGGATGCAGCGGACGGTCCTCGCCTCCCGTGCCGGCCGGAACGAAGATCGCCTTGATGATCGCATGGGCGGGAAAATGCACTTCGTAGTGTTGCTTGCGGTCGCAATTGCCGGTGAACTTCAGGTAGGGAGCGTAGAAAGGCGCAGGAGCGGTGTCGTTCATCCAGCGCGAAACCGTGACGCCGGCGTCGGTCACGACCGTGCTCAACTCAGCATTTTCACAGTCCTCATTGCCGAAGGAGGACTGGTGTACCCAGGCTACATGCGATGGATCCAGCAGATTATCGGTCATGTACAGGTAGTTGCATTCGATGGTCATCGAATCCCCGCGATTCAGGCCCCAGGCCGGGTCACCCCAATGCGCGACTCGAAGAATGGTGGAGGGGTCTGCCTTTCGCGCCTCACCCATCCAGACCCAGAGCAGACCGTAGCGCTCCTCGATCGGGTAGGAGCGCACATGCGCGGTCGTCGGAACGCGGCCGACGCATGCGGCGCGCGTGCAGGCGCCGGTACTGTCGAACGTCAGGCCGTGGTAGCCGCATTCGATTTCATCGCCCTTGATGCGGCCCATCGACAGCGGCAGTTTGCGATGCGGGCAGGCATCCTCGAGAGCAGCCGGTTTACCGTCTGTTTTCCGATAAAGAACGATGCGTTCCTCGATAATCGTGGCGGCCAGAGGGTCGCGCCCGAGTTCGTGGTCCCAGGCGGCGACATACCAGGCATTCTTTAGATACATCCTACTCTCCCACAGCCCAGGATCAATTGTGGGCAGCTGCGAGGGGAACACAAGCTACCTTTGCTTGAGGTACATTTTAGAAAAACTGATCCTTCGGCGGCGCTTCGGCTGGCCAGCCGGCAGGTGCATGGCGAGGCAGCGGGGTGCATCGCGTCACTGCCGCAATGCTTTGATTTCCACTACCAGCACCACGGCCTCATCGTCCGCGGTAAGGGTCCAAAGGCCGGCCGGGGCAATGTCGATCACGCTATCGAGCGGGCCGATGGCAGCTTTGCCGCTGACGGTCTCGAGCCGGGCGTGTCCCGAATGACAGAAGATTGCCACGACATCGGCCTCGGTGCCGATACGTTCCATACCTGCCACATGAACGCGTCGCACATCGTGCGTATAGCGCTGGCGGCGAGTCATGACATTCAGGTCGGCGACCGGTCCGCCGATCAGGCTGGCGTATGTCGGCACATCGGCGGGAAATCCAAATGGGTCGCAGCCGCTCGTCAAGCCCACTGCCGGCGCGCCGGCAACGCACAGCCGCAGGCCATCCCCTCCCAGGATGCACAGCGTCCGGTCGATACCGGGGAAGATGGAGAATGGTCCATCGACTGCGACGCCAGCCATGCTGATTCGCCAATCCATGGCATCGAGCTGCGCCGATGAGGGAGAGCGTGCGATTTCAGCAGTCTCTCCGCCACCATTCTTCCATGGCATGCGCCGATACTCATCGGCTCTTTGAATGCGCACCAGAATCTTCCTGAAAAGCTACCGCAGCGTAATGTCGAATCCCAAGCCGGCGTGCGCCGTACGACGGCGCTGCACGAAGGCGCCGTCGAGCGCCCGGCGCCAGCCGCTGCATGGGGTCAGCGCAGGATACCGGGCAGGTCCAGGTGGTATTTGCCGGCGCAGGCTATGGCGTCCGGGTAGCCAGCATCGGCGTGGCGCATGACTCCGGTTGCCGGATCGTTCCACAACACTCGCTCCAGGCGCTTGGCTGCTTCCTGCGTGCCATCGCATACGATCACCATGCCGGCATGCTGGGAATACCCCATGCCGACGCCACCGCCATGATGAAGCGAGACCCATGTGGCTCCGGAAGCCGTGTTGAGCAGCGCATTCAACAGCGGCCAATCCGAAACGGCGTCGGATCCGTCTTGCATGGCTTCCGTTTCGCGGTTCGGGGAGGCGACGGAGCCGGAATCCAGGTGGTCCCGGCCAATGACGACCGGCGCGCTCAGTTCGCCACTCGCGACCATCTCGTTGAAGGCGAGCCCCAGGCGATGACGTTCCCCTAGGCCGACCCAGCAGATACGAGCGGGCAATCCTTGGAACTTGATTCGGCGCCGAGCCATGTCCAGCCAATTGTGCAAGTGCTTGTCGTGCGGCAGCAGCTCCCTCACTTTGGCGTCGGTCTTGTAGATGTCTTCCGGATCGCCAGACAGGGCTGCCCAGCGAAACGGGCCGACACCACGACAGAACAGCGGGCGTATGTAGGCTGGAACGAAGCCCGGGAAGGCGAAGGCATCGCCGACCCCTACGTCCAAGGCCATTTGCCGAATGTTGTTGCCGTAGTCGAAGGTCGGTATGCCCATCCTGTGGAATTCGAGCATGGCCTTGACGTGCACGGCCATGGACTGCTTGGCGGCCGCCGATACGGCGGCTGGATCGCGCTCGCGCGTCGAGTCCCATTGCTCCAGCGTCCAGCCCTGGGGCAGGTATCCGTTGGCGGGATCGTGCGCCGAGGTTTGGTCGGTGACGGCGTCAGGACGGACTCCGCGCCGCACCAGCTCCGGCAGAATGTCTGCGGCATTGCCCAGTAGAGCGACGGAGACAGCCTTCCGTTCCTTGCCGGCGCGCTCGATGATGGCCAGTGCCTCATCGAGATCCTTGGCTTCCACGTCCACGTATCCAGTGCGTAAACGGAATTCGATGCTGGTGGGGCGGCACTCGATGGCGAGGCAGGAAGCGCCCGCCATGGTGGCAGCCAGAGGCTGCGCGCCTCCCATGCCACCCAGGCCGGCGGTGAGTATCCAACGACCCGCCAGGTCGCCGTCATAGTGCTGGCGGCCCATCTCGACGAACGTCTCGTAGGTACCCTGCACGATGCCTTGCGAGCCGATGTAGATCCAGGAGCCGGCCGTCATCTGGCCGTACATCATCAAGCCCTTGCGGTCGAGTTCGCTGAAGTGCTCCCAGTTGGCCCAATGGGGTACGAGATTGGAATTGGCGATGAGCACGCGCGGTGCATCCGCATGAGTGCGGAAGACGCCGACGGGCTTGCCGGATTGCACCAGCAAAGTCTGGTCGGCCTCCAGCCCTTTGAGCGATTCGACGATGCGATCGTAGCTTGCCCAATCGCGCGCCGCGCGGCCGATGCCGCCATAGACCACCAGCTCCTGCGGCCTTTCGGCAACCTCGGGATCGAGATTGTTCATGAGCATGCGCAGCGGGGCTTCCGTCAGCCAGCTTTTTGCGGACAGCGCGCTTCCGCGCGGTGCGCGTATGACGCGGGCTTTATCATTGCGATTCATTTCGGATCCTCAGTTGGAGATTGGTTGTGCGTGGCGAAGCTCAAGCAAGCCTTGAGAACGCGCAGGAGCGCTGCCCGCATGGGGGCGGCGTAGCTTTCGTCGTAAGGTGTGGGCCAGCGTCCCTCAGCAATGCCATCCGGCGTTTCGTGCATATAGCCGCGGCAGGCGAGTTCCATCTGGATGGCATGAACACCTTCGCCGGGCCGGCCATGGCTGCGGGTGATGAAGCCGCCCTTGAAGCGGCCGTTGACCACCCGGCCAAAGGCCGTTTGTGCACAAGCCGATTCGACCGCGGCCGCCAGTGCGGGGTCGCTTGCCTTGCCGTCGTTGGTGCCAATGTTGAAATGCGGCAGGCAACCATCGAACAGGCGCGGGATTGCCGAGCGAATCGAGTGGCAGTCGTAGACCACGACGTGCGGGTGCCGTTGGCGCAATCGAGCGATCTCCGCCGTCAAGGCTGCATGATAGGGGTCGAAGTAGGCGCGACGTCGCGCTTCGATCTCCTGTGCCGAGGGCTCCTTTCCACGTCGGTAGAGTTGCTCGCCGTCGAAGGTCTGTGTCGGGCATAGTTCGGTCGTCGCCTGGCCCGGATAAAGCGATGCCCCGGAGGGATTGCGGTTCACGTCGATGACGACACGGGAGATATCGGTGCGGACAATGCTGGCACCCAGGTCGCCGGCGAAGTCGTACAGGATTTCTATCCACCAATCCGTATCCTTGCGGGCGAGCCATGGGGAAACCAGTCGCGGCTCGAGGCCACAGAGGTTCACGCCCGTATGCGGTTGACTCAGCAGCAGGGGCGCATCCCCCTGCGTCAGTTCCAGCCAGGAACGTTGCAATGTCATAGTGGGCGCCTGTCCTTCACAGATGCATCGAGGGCGGAGCGAGCGTGCGCATGAGCTCAGGCCGGCGTCTCTGCGATCTGCGGCAGCGCGACCGTACCTGCCACCGCTCTGGCGACGGCGCCACTGCGTACCAGGCCGATCGCCTTGTCGATGTCGGGATGAAAGTACCGGTCGTCCTCGAGCCGCGGAACGCTGGCGCGCAACAGCGCACGCGCGGCTTCCAGGGGAACGCTTGAGGCGAGCGGCGTGTGGAAGTCGCAGGCCTGTGCCGCAGCCAGGAGTTCGATCGCGATCACCGCGCTGGCGTTCTCCACCATGGGCAGCAGCCGGCGAGCGCCGTGAGCGGCCATCGACACATGGTCTTCCTGGTTGGCCGAGGTCGGAATCGAATCGACGCTGGCAGGATAGGCGCGCTGCTTGTTCTCCGACACCAAGGCTGCGGCCGTGACCTGAGGAATCATGAAGCCGGAATTCAGTCCCGGGCTGGGCGTCAGGAACGGCGGCAGCCCGGAGAGGACGGGATCTATCAACATTGCCAGGCGCCGTTCCGCAATCGATCCGATCTCGCACACAGCCAGGGCGATCATATCCGCGGCGAAGGCAACCGGCTCGGCATGGAAGTTGCCGCCGGAAAGCGCCTCTTGGGTGTCGGCGAAGATCAGCGGATTGTCGGAAACGCTGTTTGCCTCCGTGCCCAGAAAGGAGCCTGCTTGCCGCAACAAATCCAGGCACGCGCCCATCACCTGTGGCTGGCAGCGCAGGCAGTACGGATCCTGCACCCGGCTGTCATTGACGAGGTGCGAGGCGCGAAGGGCGCTGCCGGACATCAGCTGGCGCAAGGCGGCGGCCGTTTCGATCTGGCCGCGGTGCTTGCGCAGTTCGTGGATACGAGGATCGAAAGGCGTGTCCGTACCGCGCGCCGCATCGGTGGACAATGCGCCGGTGACCAATGCGGCCTGGAACAGCGTCTCGGCCTCGAACAATGCCGCGAGACCCATGGCGGTGGAGAACTGCGTCCCGTTGAGCAACGCCAGGCCCTCCTTGGGCCCCAGCGTGATCGGCGCAAGTCCGGCTTGCGCCAACGCCTGTACGGCCGACAATCGCCCCGACTTGGTGAATGCCTCGCCGACCCCGATCATGACCGCTGTCATATGCGCCAGCGGCGCAAGATCGCCCGAAGCGCCGACTGAACCTTGCGCCGGGACGACGGGCACGACGTCCTGAGCCAGCATGGACTCCAGTAGCTTCAGGGTCTGGACTTGCACTCCGGATGCGCCCTGGCCCAGGCTGGACAGCTTGAGCGCCATCATCAGGCGTGCGACATTCCCTGGCATGGGCTCGCCCACTCCGGCCGCATGCGAGAGCACTATATTGCGCTGCAGCTTGGCCAGGTCCGCGGTCTCGATTCGAACATTGGCGAGTTTGCCGAAGCCGGTGTTGATGCCGTACACCGCCTCTCCCTTGGCAACGATGCGCGCCACGGCCTGGGCGCTCTTTTCCACCACTGTCCGGACATCCGGATCGAGCTTCGGCACCGCGCCGCGATAGATCGCGCGCCATTCCGCGAGCGTCGTGGCGCCGGGCGTCAATGTAATTGCGGTCATTCGCCTCTCCAGATACGGGCATTGAGCGGATTGAAACCCATGCGATAGACGAGCTCGGCCGGCCGTTCGATATTCCAGATCGCGAGATCCGCCCATTTCCCGCGTTCCAGCGTACCGAGTTGGTCACTCAAGCCGAGTGCCCGGGCGGCTTCCCTGGTGGTGCCTGCAAGGCATTCATCGACAGTCATGTTGAACAGTGTTGCCGCCATGTTCATGGTCAGCAGGATCGAGGTCAGCGGCGAGGTGCCGGGGTTCGAGTCGGTCGCCACGGCGATCGGCACACCATGTCGCCGCAGCAGCGCTATCGGCGGCTGCTTCGTCTCGCGCAGGAAATAGAACGCACCGGGTAGCACGACGGCTACGGTGCCAGCTCGTGCCAGCGCCGCCACGCCTGCTTCGTCGGTATGTTCCAGATGGTCGGCCGACAGCGCGTCGTAGCGCGCGGCAAGGGCGGCGCCGCCGAGATTGGAGAGCTGGTCGGCATGCAGTTTGACGGGCAGGCCAAGGGTCCTGGCCGCATCGAAAACCCGGGAGATCTCGGCCGGCGAGAATGCAATGCCTTCACAGAAGCCGTCGACGGCGTCCACCAGGCCTTCGCCGGCAAGCTGTGGCAGCACGTCTCGTACCAGCATATCGATGTACGCCGCCTTGTTGCCCCCGGCCTCGGGTGGCAAGGCATGGGCGCCGAGGAAAGTCGTGCGTACGGCAACGGGGCGTTCGGCTTGTAGCCGGCGCGCAGTACGCAATGACTTGCGTTCGTTATCCAGGTCCAGGCCATAGCCGGATTTGATCTCGATCGTCGTTACACCTTCGGCGATCAGCGCATCAAGTCGCGCCAGCGATTGATGCAGGAGCTCGTCGCCGGTTGCGCTGCGCAGGGCCTTGAGGGAGGCGACGATGCCGCCGCCGGCGCGGGAGATCTCCTCGTAGCTTGCGCCATTGAGGCGCAGCTCGAATTCGTGTGCGCGATTGCCGGCATGTACCAGATGCGTATGGCAATCGATCAGTCCAGGCGTGATCCAGCGTCCCTCGCAGTCGATGATCTGCGCTCGAGTGCGCAACGAGGCTGGCATGTCGGCCTCGGCTCCGGCGTAGACGATGCGCCCGTCGCGCACGGCCACAGCCCCGTTTTCCACGATTCCAAGTCCCGGCCCGCCGTCGGCCAGGGTCGCCAAGCGTGCGTTGCGCCAGATTCGATCGCACGGCTGCTCGTGCTGGGGAGACTGTGGCCTCATCAACTTTATGTTCGCTTTTGATCCAGGTGTGCGTTAATGTATATACATATACCGATCGAATGCAAGTGCCTTCAAGGGTTCTGCCGTGCCGGTGTGCCGCGGGTCGAGTACAGATGACAATCATTCACGGCTGCGAGTCTGGTGCAATCCGGGTATGGCGCTGCGGTGGAACGGCCATAGAACGAATGAAGCGCCGCCGCCATACGCGCAACTTGTGCCGGCGGGCTGATGCCAATGCCACTTGATGCCAGTGCGAAAGTTATGAATTAAGCTGTTCCAAGCAACATTGAACCGGGAGTCAAAGCCTGCAGTGTCAACTCTTCCCGCTATGCGCGCCATACAGGCATTCGAAGCAGTCGCCCGCTGCGGCGGAGTGGCCGTTGCCGCAGAAGAACTGGGTGTTTCCCCCGGCGCCGTCAGTCAGCAGCTGCGAAAGATCGAGGCAGCGCTGAGTGTTCGATTGTTCGAGCGCCACGGAAGGTCGCTGGCATTGACCTCCTGGGGCCGCGTGTACTACGAGAATGTACGCATCGGCTTCGATCAGCTGCGGTGGGCGCAGCACGCTTTGCAGCTTGCCCGCTCCAAGCAGGGTATCGCGATGAGCGCTCTACCATCGCTGGCCCTATGGCTGCAGCCCTTGTTGTTGGAGTGGCGTGCGTCCCACGCTGGGCTCTGCGTTCGTCTCATCGGGACGCACGGCGAAGCCGTGCTGCAGGACGAGCGGATCGACTTCCGGATGTCCTACGGCTCGGACGCGCGCAAATACGATCGCTCCGCCGAGTTGTTCGTGGATTCGGTGGTGCCAGTCTGCTCTCCTGAATTCCTGCGCTCCCACCCGGTGGGCTCGGAGGCCGATATCCTCAATGCGCCGCTCATCGATATCGACTGGGAGGTGCGCCACCGGCAACCGCCATCCTGGGACGATTGGGCTCGATCCGTCGGCCTGTCATCGCCCAATGTTACGAGCGACCTGGCATTTTCGGTGTCGGCCTCCGCCATCGATGCGGCGCTCGACGGCGGGGGGTTCGTCCTGGGTCAGATTTCCATGATCCTCAGGCATGTAAGGTGCGGCCGGCTGGTGATCCCGATCGATCGGCGGCTCAGAATGCCCGAGCCTTATTTTCTTGCCTGGGATCGTGACGCGCTGGACCGTCCGTTCGGCGCCGACTTTCGCGCCTTCATCATTGCCGCGGCACGGCGCCAGGCGGATCTATCCGATGGAACGCAGCCGATCATCAGTCGCGACGCGCCGAGTTGCGCGCTGGCGCGTTCATCCGCTTGACTGCCGACGTCGTGCGGGGCCGCGACGCTGGATGCCGCGTCAGTCGAACAGTTCCTTCATTGTGTTGAAGAATCTTTGGCGGACTTCGTCGCGGCGCGTGTGGCGGCCGTGTTCGACGACTTTCCGGCCGCCAATCCACACGCAATCGACGGCGCCATTGCCGCCGTTGAAAACCCAGGCGTCTATGAGCGCATCGCCCTTCCTGCCGACCATTGCCGGATGATGCAGGTCCAGGCTGACTAGGTCGGCGGGAGAACCGACTGCCATGTCCGCGGCGTCGGCTCCTAGCGCGGCAGCGCCCCCATTCAGTGCTCGCTCCAGCAACATACGTCCCGTCGAGCGCTCCGCGCCGCCGAGAACATTTCGAGTCTTATGCAAGAGCCTTTGTGAATACTCGAGCAGACGCAGCTCATCCGCAACGCCGACTTGGACATTCGAATCGGTTCCGATGCCGAAACGCCCCCCCTGGTCGACGAAGCCGAGGGCATCGAATATTCCATCTCCGAGGTTTGCCTCGGTTATCGGGCAGAGTCCCGCGATGGCTCCTGATTTGGCAATGCCCGTTACCTCGCCCGGCTCGACATGAGTGGCGTGTACCAGGCACCAGCGATGATCCACGGCGGCATGGTCCAGCAGCCATTGCACTGGACGCTGGCCCGACCAGGCCAGGCAATCCGCTACTTCTTTGAGCTGTTCCGCAATATGGATGTGGATCGGCCCCTGCGGCGCCATGGCCGTCACCGCAGCAAGTTCCTCCGGCGTCACGGCGCGCAGGCTGTGGGGTGCAACGCCGACTACGGCAGCGTCCAGCGTCCGCACTGCCTGATGGCATTTCTCCAGCAGGCGATGATAGCTGTCGGGCGTATTGATGAAGCGTCTTTGGCTCGGGTTGGGTGCGGCGCCGGCAAATGTCGAGTGAGCATAGAACACCGGCAGCAACGTCAGTCCGATCCCCGAGAGCTCCGCCGCCGCGGCGATGCGGGCGGCCATCTCGCCAATGTCATCGTAAGGCTGCCCATCGATATCATGATGCAGGTAATGGAATTCGCCGACGCGACTGAAGCCTGCTTCCAGCATTTCCACATAGACCTGGGCCGCGACCGACTCGACTTGCTCCGGGGTCATCGATAATGCAAGGCGGTACATGGCATCGCGCCAACTCCAGAAGTTGTCCGCAGAGGGGCCTTGCGCCTCGGCAAGCCCGGCCATGCCGCGCTGGAAGGCATGGCTGTGCAGGTTCGCAACCGCTGGCACGATCACTGCATGGCGGTCATCGTGGTTCTGCGCCTCGACGCCGACTTCGACGCGGGCGATGCGTCCGGCTTTGAAGGTAAGGCGGACATCCGAGCGCCACCCCTGTTGTGTCAGCAGCTGCGTCGCGTGAATTGTGGTCATTTCGAGTCGATTCCAAGGGTTTGTCGATACGTAAGCTTCAAGGTACTTGCATTCGGATCCAATATGTCTATACATTTAAGCATATTTGAAAATAAAGAGGCGAGCGCAAGGTTGATGAGACTACAGCCGCTGCAAGATGAGTCGCCAGGTATATATTTTGTGTAGCGCAGGGTGGCGTCACAGCACAGATTTTGTGCGTCCGGGCAATGTGCTCCCGGTGGCGGCGCATGAATGACGATATGCCGTATCGCCGATCACCGTGGCGCAGGCGCACAGCAGCGCGGAGTTCATTCCGTATCTCGGATAGACCTTGGTTGAGCGTGCAAAAGGAAAAATATCCTCCAGGCTAAGACGCCGCTTACGAAAAACTAAACCACGAGGCAAATATGCATGCTTGTCCTCATCCACCTGGATGCCCGATGAGGCGACGCGGGATCGAGACCGATGTATGTGATGGACGTCATCAACGGACCGCCGTGACTTGCTTGATGTGTTCATAATAATTATCCGGGAGAAAACCCTTGTTGAATATATTGTCAGGGCGGCGCCCCCTAGCTTCGATTCTGCTGGCCGTGTTCTATGCAGCGACGGCATGCGGCGACATTGCAACGGCACCATCCACCCAGGTGCCTGAGTACGGCCTCGACACGGCGTGGCCCAAGCTTCCCTTGCCGAACAATTGGGCGCTGGGCTGGGTGGATGGGATTCATGTCGATGACAGGG